>JBDNDR010000225.1:0-4102 GCA_046718995.1 Fimbriimonadales bacterium | reverse complement strand
TCTGCTGTTCGGTTCGCGCAACGAAAACGGAGGCAACCCGCTCGCAGCGTTGGCTTTGGTGATTGTTGCGCCCATCGCAGCGATGATTATCCAGATGGCTATCTCCCGTTCGCGGGAGTACGAGGCGGATAAGATAGGCGCCGAGATTGCTGGAACCCCTGTGGGATTGGCGTCGGCGTTGCGCAAGTTGGAAGCCTACGCCCAGCGCATCCCGATGGAAACTGCCCAGCCCGCCACTGCCCATATGTATATCGCCAACCCGCTTCAAGGCGGTGGGCTGATGAGCCTGTTCAGCACGCACCCACCTGTGCAGGAGCGCGTGCGACGGCTGGAAGCGATGATGGGGGCGCGCCCGTGGTAAACCTGCGCGACCAGGTCTGGGAAATCCTGCAGGATGTCTACGACCCCGAAATCCCGCTCAACATCGCCGACTTGGGGCTGGTCTATGACCTCAAAGTGTCCGACTCGGGCGAGGTCGATATCCTGATGACGCTCACCTCGCCCGGCTGTCCCGTCGGTCCGATGATTGCCGATGAGATTCGCCACCGCCTGATGGGCTTAGAAGGCATCCAAGAGGTGCGGGTGGAGTTCACTTTTGACCCCCTCTGGACGCCCGAACGCATCTCGGAAGAGGGACGCGAAGCGCTACGGGCATTCGGTTTTCCTATCTAACCGTGTAGGTATAATCCGATTATGCCAAAGAATCGCGTCATCTATGTGGGTGTGTTACTCGTCGCCGCCTCCGCTTTACTCTATATCGGAGGTCAGATAATCCGTTTCATCGAGTGGATTTTGCCCTGGACGGCAGGCGTCGGTGTTGTGCTCGTCCTGTTGGGGATGTGGTTTGAGGCTCAGAAAAACAAGAAGCCGAAAATCGTCGGCGATAGCCCATCCCCGACGGTATCGGACACAAGCGAGGGACGATGAACCGTTGGGTACGGATTGGGGTCGCCATTTTGATTGGCGTGCTACTGCTCCGCTTCAGCTTTGTGGTGCTGGGGCTGGCGATGCGCCTCGTGTCGCTTTTGTTCCCCCTATTGATGTTGATAGGCGCAGGATTCGTGGTGTATGGGATTTACCGGTACCTCCAGAAGCGTGCTACCCAAGCGCGCCTTCACGACTCGTTGGATGATGACTAAGGGGATGGTGCGCGGTGGAGGACTCGAACCTCCGACCCCTTCCACGTCAAGGAAGTGCTCTACCACTGAGCTAACCGCGCTCGCTATTGGTGGAGCGGAGGGGATTCGAACCCCCGACCTCTAGAGTGCGATTCTAGCGCTCTCCCAGCTGAGCTACCGCCCCGTCGGAGGTTATTATACCCGATGGGGCAAAGCGTGAATCAAGAGGCTATCCACGCCATCGGTCAGAAGCCCGCTCAGGTCACTCAGCACCCAGTTCGGCAGCTGTTCTATCCGTGCGTTTTCCAAATCCGATGGCTGGGTCACCCCTGTCAGCACCAGTGCGCTGGGGATATGGAGCAGGTTGGCAAGGGCGATATCGGTGTCCAGGCGGTCGCCGATGAGCAGGGTGCGCTCTATGGGTAGGGGGTGATGCTGGAGGAAGGTCGTTAGGATCGAAGGGTTCGGCTTGCCCAGCACGATGGGCGATTTGCCGGTGGCGGTTGCGATGGCTGCCACCATCGTGCCTGCTCCGGGCATGAGGCGGTCTTCAGCGGGGTAGGTCGCGTCGGTGTTCGTGGCGATAAAGCGTGCCCCGTTCAAAATGGCATACTGAGCTTGTGCCAAACGGTGATAGCTGAACTCGCGGTCAATCCCCACAACAACGGCATCAGGCAGGCACTGCTCAGGGTCGTCCACCAGTTCAAAGCCGCAGCTCTGCAGTTCCTGTTTCAGTCCCGGTTCGCCTACCACGAACAGACGCGCTTGGGGCAGATGCTCGCTCAGGTAGAGGCAGGTCGCCCAAGCGGAGGTGATAAACTGGTCAGGTTGAGCAGGGACGCCCATCTCGTTCAGCTTCTGCGCGTACTGCTCGCGGGTGTACCCGGAGTTGTTCGTCAGGAAGTAAAGATCGCGCCCATGCTCTTGGAGCAGGTTCAAAGTCTCTATCGCGTGCGGGAGCGGGCATTTACCCCGATAGACCACTCCATCCAGATCAAAGATGAAGCAGTCAAATCGGTTCGCCAATCCAGTAACTTCTCCCACAACACCTTTGCCCATTATTAATATTTGCGCTCCGTTACGAATCGTGCGACCTCCTCTAAAGTGGTACGAATCGAGGAGTTCGGCAGGCACTCTAAGCGCATCAGTGCGCTCTGTCGGTAGCGTTCGGCGACCTCCTCTGCATACCTTAGACTGCCAGTCAGCCGAATTTGTTCTCGGAGTTCGCTGAATCGTTCGGGAGCGATGTCGGTTCCAAACTCCTCATGCAGGCGTTGCCGCTCCGATTCGGGCGCATTTTGGTAGTAGTGGATGAGCGGGAGCGTGGCGAACCCTTCGCGGAAATCGGTGCCGTTGGGTTTGCCTGTAAGTTGGGGGTCGCCCAGATAGTCCAGTAAGTCGTCGGTGATTTGGAACGCGATGCCCAGCTCCCGCCCGAACTGCTCCAGTGCGTCCAACACGGCTGGCTCGGCGTCGACGAGGTAGCCCCCGATTCGGCAGCACCCAGCGAGGAACTCCGCAGTCTTGCGGCGGACGACCTCGATATATTGGGTCTCGCTCAGCTCCAGTTGGTGTCGCAGGAACACTTCGGCGACCTCGCCCTCGCTCATATCGGTGGTGATTTGAGCCACTTGACGGATAATACGCAGGTCGCCATCCATCGCCAAGTGGCGCATCGCACGGGCAAGGATGAAGTCGCCCGACAAGACCGTTGCGAGATTGCCGTACAGGGCGTTCGCGGTCGGCTTGCCCCGACGCGTGAAGGTCTGGTCAATCACATCGTCGTGGATCAGTGTCGCCATATGGATCATCTCCATACAGCCCGCGATGATGGCTAAGCGGTTGCGTCCCGCATGCCCGTTGCGGTAGAGCATCGCGAACTGTTCGGGCGACGCCGAGTAGGCACAGAGTATCACAATCGCTGGTCTGAGGCGCTTGCCTCCCGCCGAGAGCAGGTGGCGCGTCAGCTCGCTGAACTGCGGGATTACGGTCTCCGACTGCGCTTCCAGAAACGCCTCCACCGCTTCCATCTCAGGTAAGATGGGCGCCAGCATCTCTGGAACCGCAATCGTCTGTGGCTTCGTTTTCATATCTGTCATGGTTTAACCCCTATATGAACGCACACGATGCCGAAGGTCAGGTCGCGATAGCACACATGGGTGAAACCGGCACCTTTCATATAATCGGCAATCGTGGCTCGGTCTTCATAGTGTTGAATCGACATCGGTAGGTAGAGGTAGGCATCTTCCGCGCTGAGCCGTTTGCCGATACGCGGAAGAATCTGGAGCGTGTAGAAGTCGTAGAGCCAGCGGAACGGCACCCCTTGAGGACGGGTCAGTTCCAGCACTGCCACGCGCCCACCAGGGCGCAGAACGCGCAGAATCTCGGCGAAGGCGCGCGGTTTATCAATCAGATTGCGCAGTCCGAACGCCATCGTGGCAGCATCGAAAGTTTCATCGGTGAAGGGGAGTTGGAGGGCGTCGCCTCCGAGCCAGAAGGTGTGGTTCAGCCCCCGACGCGCCGACTTTTCACGCCCGCGTGCGAGCATCGGCTCGCAAAAGTCCAACGCCACCACCTCGCCGCCGGGTCCGATGTGGCGTGCAATCTCGATGGCGAGGTCGCCTGTACCAGTGCACAAGTCCAGCACATGAGCGTTCGGGCTGAGCTGGAGCATACGCACCACTTGCCATCGCCAATAGGAATGGAGGCGCAAGCTCAGGATGGAGTTGAGCAGGTCATAGCGCGGTGCGATGCGTGCGAACATCTCCCGCACATACTGGCGCCTCTGCTCATCCTGACGAACCCAGATGGGTGGTTCCTGTTCGGACTTTGTGCAGGTTTTCACAAGTAGAAAGATTATACCCCACTCATCCTGAGGCTTACTCTGTATCTTTCGCCTGAGTTTTAGCGGTGGTTTTGCCTCACCCGCAACCTCACCCCCTGCCCTACCCCGTCAGGCTGGTGTCCCTACCCCGTCATGCTGA
>JBDNDR010000224.1:0-4115 GCA_046718995.1 Fimbriimonadales bacterium | reverse complement strand
GGCGCAGGTGCCTCCTGCGGCAGTTGCACCTGTCCAGCCAGCGATGGGGTTTGCAGCGCCGGGACCATCAGCACAGCGAACGCCCGTGAAGGGGGAATTATTCCAGAGTAAGTTGCCTCCTGCGTCTACGGCATCGCGGTTGTATCGGCTGATTGCCAGTAGGTAGGTGCCCGCTTCGGTGATACAACCTGTCGAGTTGTCGATTAGGGACTGTGTTCCTGTGCTGTCATCATTGAACACCACACCCGTGCCATCGCAGCGGAAGAGCCAGAGCTGGGTATCCCAACTGGCGCCGCCAACAGTGGAAGCAACGAACTGGGCGGGGTCAGTGATACAGATGACATACATATCCACGTCATCCACCTCGTGGTTGCCTCGGATTCGGGTGACGGTGTCTTGGCAGGCTTGGCGGTCGGGCAGGGTCACCAGCTGAGCCGTTGCGGGTAGATCACCTGCATCGCCACCACCGTAGTATTGTTCATCCCACGGAGCAGGCGGAGGACAATCAGCAGGGTTGCCAGTGGTACCGCCTGCTACGCCCGTTAGGAAGATGCGATAACCGCCTGTAGTGGAAGTCGCACCCGACCAGCCCCCATGGCGCGAAGTCGCCTCAGGACCGTCGGGCGTGCGGATCGAGCGGTAGGGCGTTGCGTTCCAGATAAGCCCACCATCACAGCCTGCGGCGCGGCGTCCAAAGAGGCTAACCGCCAAGTAGTAGGTACCCGGCTGAGTAATAACAAAGTTCCGATTGTCTATGCGAGACTGGGTTCCTGATGTGGCATCAGGGTCATCTTCGTTATGGAGCACCCCTTTACCATCGGCGTCAAAGAGCCACAGAGCGGTATCAAGGGAGGTACCTCCAATCGTCGTGGCGCTGAAGGTGGAGGGGTCGGTGATGGTGATGGCGTAGATGTCCACATCGTTAGCAGCGCCGATAGTCCCGCGAATGGTGTTGATGGGGTTCCCTGCGGTACTCTGAGCGGTCTCGATCGTGTCACCTGCATCGCCACCACCGTTTGCAGTCTCATCCCAGCCATCGAAGGGAGCAGCCGCCTCCACCCTGATTTCCAGGTCGTCAAAATAACCCACGCCAGCGCGGTTCGTAGTGGTAACATAGTCGGTGCCGATGTTCACATTGCGTGGGCCGGTCGACTGACTAAATGTCGCACTGATTACAGAGCCGTCGCTAAAGCCTTCAATTTTGACCGTAGCGGTGTCGTTCCCGCGGTCGAGGGTAAGTTCCATTCGCAGCCAACGGTCAGCATAGGTGCCTGGGGCGGCCTGAGCAAGCCATGTAGAGGAGGAATAGGTGGCACTCCATGTCGTCCCAGCGCGAACCTTTCCATCGCCTCCAATGGTGATGCCCAAAATAGTGCTCCCCAGAGTCCCGGTGGCTGAGCCTGTCAGATAGATTCCGTAGAGACGGTTCTCTTGGGTAGCAGAGCTAATCCAGACACGGGTGGAGACCACAAGTTTCTCAGCAGATGTAATATCCCGGTAGTCGCGTCGGATCGAGTAGAACGAGCTAAAGGTACCCGAGTTATCCCACTGGAGGCTTTGGGTTCCTGAATGGGCTACATCGGTTGAGACCGTTTGGCTGGAGCCAGATCCCGAACCTGCTGCCCAGCTGTCTATTCCAACTGCGCTGGAACCTGCGGTAAAGGGAGGATTCTCCCAACTGGTCGAGTAAGGCACTCCTTGTGCAAAAGCCGAAATGCTTGCCGCACACCATAGTGCGATTGCAAAAAGTCTTGCGTGTCTCATCATATCGTCACTCCTTTCGGCAGAAGTCTTGCCTCATTGTTTATTCTACCCGATCGCAAAAAGACCGGGTGAGATAGGCGGCCCTGGTCTTTTGCCACCTTGCCTATAACTGGAGCGAGGGCAGAGACGCCTCAATCTCCGCACGCTGCGATTCCAGCCAAGGCGGCAACACAAGCTGTTCACCCAGATGCTCTATTGGCTCATCAATTCCAAAACCGGGTCCGTCGGTCGCTAATTCAAAGATGACCCCACCCGGCTCGCGGAAGTAGACCGAACGAAACCAGAATCGGTCAATAATCGGTGTTGGAGATAAGCCGACTCGAGCCAGTTGGGTGCGAAGAGCGTCTAAGTGTGTCTCATCGTGCACGCGCCAAGCCAGATGGTGCATTCCGCCCCGTCCCCAGCGCCCAGGTGACAAGTCAGGACGCACAGCAACCTCCAGATAGCCGAACCCCTTATCGCCCGGCGAACCAACACGATAGCGATGCACACTCTCCGCTTCACCGACTTTTTCCATTCCGAGAATCTCGGTAAGCACACGTTCGGTGGCTCCCAGATGGGCGACACAGAGCCGCGCCGTATAAAGTCCGCGTATCTGATAGACTTCCGGTACAGCACTGGCGGAGTAGGGTGTGGCGTAGTTCACTTCCTCTGTCCCCACCAATGCCAGCGGTAAACCGTCGGGGTCTTGAAATCGCAGGATGGGTTGCCCAAACGATTCCTGAATTGGCTCAGGGCGAACACCATGTTGTTCCAAGCGTTGGTGCCAATAGTCAAGGCTTTCTGTGGGCACGGCAAGCCCCTGCTCGATTATCACCCCAGTCCCGAGTTGAAACGGTACCAGATGACGCCATGGAAAGAAAGTGATGTCGGTGCCGGGGGTGCCGATTGCGTCGGCATAGAAGAGGTGGTAGATGTTCGGTGCGTCTTGGTTCACCGAGCGTTTGACCAACCTCAGCCCCAGCAATCGCGTGTAGAACTCCAAATTGCTCTGTGCCTCACCTGCCATTGCAGTGGCATGGTGGAATCCTAAGACAGGAGTACGCATCAGGGGGATTGTACCCGTTCCTCAGTGGGACAGGCTCATTCTACATCACCACCAGCTGATGAAGCACTGCCTCAAAATCGGGGAAGCTGGTGGCGACGCAGTCTACATCCTGTATATGTGTCTCGCCCGATTGCGCTATCAGCCCAGCAATCGCTAATGCCATCGCAATTCGGTGGTCGCCATGACTGCGCACCTCCGCCCCCCGCAGGGATGTCGGTCCTTGAATGCGCAATCCATCGGTGAGGCACTCTATCTCAGCGCCCATCTTGCGAAGCTCCTCCGTGATGGTCGCCAAGCGGTCTGACTCTTTAACGCGCAGTTCGTGGGCATCGCGGATTTCGGTCGTGCCGTTCGCTTGGGTCGCCAACACCGCCAGAATCGGCACCTCATCGACTAAACTGGGAATGAGGTCGCCTGCGATGCGGAACGCTTGGAGGGGCTGAGGGCGTACCCTTAGGGTGGCAACCGGCTCACCTGCTTGCTCATCTACCTGTTCCCATTCCAGATGGACGCCCGCCTGCGCAAGCACTTGGAGCATCCCCGTTCGGGTGGGGTTCACACCAACCCCTTCAATCACCAGGTCAGAGCCGGGCAGAAGGAGCGCGCCCGCCACAAAGAAAGCCGCCGAAGAGAAGTCGCCTGGCACCCGGAGCGAACAACCCTGAAGCAACTGACTTCCTCGCAGGCGAACGCGGTGGCTCCCGTTCGTGCCGAGTTGCTCCTCCAGCTCGGCTCCGAAGGCGCGGAGCATCCGCTCGGTGTGGTCGCGCGAGAGTTGTGGCTCGGTGACCTCCGTGACGCCCACCGCCCGTAGCCCCGCCAACAGAATACACGATTTGACCTGCGCGCTGGCGACAGGCGTGAGATAATGAATGGCGCGCAGTTGAGTCCCGCGAATCGCAAGCGGCAAGCGCGCGGAGTCTTGACGCCCATCAATCTGAGCGCCCATCTGGCGAAGCGGCTCCACAATCCGGCGCATCGGTCGGCGTCGGAGCGACTCATCACCCGTCAGCACCGAAAAGATGGGCGCGGATGCCAACACGCCCGCCATCAGGCGCGTGGTCGTGCCCGAGTTGCCAGCATCCAGTACATCGTTCGGCTCGTTCGGTTCACGCGTGCCCAACCCCGTGAGGCGCCAACGCTGTTCCGAGAGCCGTTCGGCGTGTGCCCCCAGCGCTTGAACAATCCGGAGCGTCCGAAAGCAGTCGTCCGACTCCAGAAAGTGGTCAATCTCGGTTTGACCCTCAGCCAGCGCGCCCAAGAGGATGGCGCGGTGCGTAATCGACTTATCGCCCGAGGGTGT
>JBDNDR010000223.1:0-4118 GCA_046718995.1 Fimbriimonadales bacterium | reverse complement strand
GGCGACATCATCCAGCGTCTGCTTGAGGTTCTGTTGGGTCGTCTGCTGAAGTTTGACGAACTCACGCGCGCTTTGTGTGCGAAACCCCTCAATCCCTCGTTCCAGCACCTCTTTTTGCTCTTGGAGCGCCTTAGCACGGTAGGAGGCGGTTCGTTGCTCCATGCGGCTGGAGAAACCGCCTATGGAGGTGCGTAGTACCTGTTCTACAAACTGTTCTACCTCTTGGCGGTAGTGGCTCAGCTCTTCTTGGGCGCTCTCTTGGATCTGGATACTGGATTGGCTAATCTGTGCCCTTAGGTAGAGCATCAGCACCAACCCTGCCAGCGTCACAGGGAGCAGCGCCATGAAGGTATACATCAATTGCATCCAGGCACGCAAACTCATCCGTTTCATTGTTCAAACACCTTATCTGCCAAGTTCAAAAGCATTTCGGGGATGGTGATGTTGAGTGCTTTCGCCTGCCTGAGATTGTAGTAGATGAGATATTTGCGTGGCGACTGAATGGGCAGGCTCGCCGGGTCGGCTCCTTCCAGCAAGCGGACAATGAGTTCGGCTCCCAAGACGCCCTGCTCGCGGAAATCGATTCCAAGCCCCACGAGCGCCCCACGCCGAACGAAGCTATCGGCGAAAGCGACGAGTGGAATCTTCTGATCCGTCGTGAACGCCAGAATCTGGTTGAACGGCTCTGGGGCGGCGCAGACGGGGTCGGGGATGAGCATCATGGCGTCTACATTGCCCACCAGCGACGCCAGGGATCTCTGGAGCGGTTCATTCGGTCGCTGAGGGATTGCCACCAGTTGAAGTTCCATGCGCGCGGCATCGTCCTGTGCTTGGGTGACCAACCTGCGTGAGGTGGTGTCATCGGGATTATAGATGACTCCAACCCGCTTGACCGTAGGTTGAACATCCATCAAAGCGCGGAACATTCGCTGAGGGCGCACGGAGAGTTCCACCCCTGTGAACAGGCTGTTTTGACTTTTCTCTCCTGCGGTCAGCCCCAGCGCTTCGGGGTCTAACACCGTCGTAAACACAACGGGCACCTTCGGCTGATTGGGAAAGCGGTCATAATGCTGTTGAATGGCTTGGACGGCGTTATTACCGACGGCGACGAGCAGTTTGGGTTTGCGCGCGAGGGCACTGCGGAGGGTATCGGCATCCGAGCGGTCTCCCTTCAGCGTCAGGGTCTGGAGCGCCAGGTTGTAGCCCTGTCGCTCCAGCTCAGAGGTCAGCCCTGCGACCGCTTCGTCGTAAAGGCTCCCTTCACGACTTTTGAGGATGACCACATCCGCTGGTTGGGCACACGCCAACAGCAGAAGGCATCCCCAACTCCAGAGAACCCATCCTGCGCGTCTCACGGTGCTTACCAGTCTCGTTGGAAAGTGAACCAGACACTGCGCGAGCCAGCTGGAACACGCCAAGCCATCTCGGTTCGCGTGTTGAACAGGTTGTCGATTCGCAAGTTCCACCGAGTGCGTTCGTCCTGCCTATAGACCAGGCTCAGCATGCTGTTCCACGCGTAGGCGTTGGTGCGCCCTACTCCGATGGCGGGATAGTTGAAGGCAATCTGTCCGCTTAGTCCTCGCTCCTGCCAATAGGCTAACCGAAGCACTGCGGACTCGCGCGGAGGCTTATAGTCTTCTTGGAGCTGAGCGGTGTAGCGCTGGCTCACATAGCCGGCGCTGAGGTTCCAGCCGTTCCCCAACTTGGCATTGAATTCCGCTCCCCAACCGCATATTTTGAAGTCATATAGGTTAGTATATCGTCGAACGGTGGGGTTGCTCATAGGGAACACCGAAATCCCGTCCTGAACATCTTGTTGGAAGTAGCACAGGTCTACACTCCAGCCTTGCGGGGAGGCGTGTTTCCACCCCACTTCGAGACTCGTAACCCGTTCGGGTTTGAGCGAGCCGTTCCCGATGATATCAAGCTGGAAAGGTATCCACCCGCTTCCCGTCGACACAGGCATCCAAAGAGGAAAATTCTGCAAGTACATCTCTATGAATGAGGGTGCGCGGAACGCCTGACCGACCGAAGCGCGCAAGATGTCGGTTCGGTTCATCTGGTAGGTGAACCCCCCACGCGGGCTGAACTGGCTTCCGTAGATGGAGTGCTGGTCGTAGCGTGCGCCAAGTATCGGGTGCCAACGCCCCAGATTCCACTCACCCTGTAGGAACACTGCAAGGTTCGTGCCCGAACGGCTCCCGCCCAGATGAACCGCGCTGCGCGCTTGGCTCCAGCGGTAATCGCCGCCTGCCAGTACCGACGCTGAGGGGAGGTCCCAACGCCAGTAAGCCTCTAAGCCTGCCATCGTCTGGGAGAACTCGCGTGCGGTGCGTGTACCCAGTCCGAAGTTGTCTGCAGGCGTACTGCGCAACATATCCTGCTCGCCTGTTAGCCCGTAGAAGCGAACCACCTGGGTTGCACTTCCACTTTTCGCGGTTTGTTCCACTTGCCAGTAGTGCGTGCGATAGATAAAACGGTCGTACGGCGTCGGATAGACACCGTAGCGCAAGCCGACGCTCCCTCGGTCACCGTCTAAGTAGGCATAGTAAAGTCGCCAGCTGCGACTTTCAGTACTCCCAAGGCGCGTGTTGAGCATGATGGAACGCACGACCGTATCGTTATTGCGGACGCGGTCGCTTCCGGGGTCGCGCCAGAGCGACGCTTGCACGCCCCACTGGGTGCCCTTGGACGACCGATTAGCCCATCGGAAGGAGGCGTTGTAGCCCCCGCGCCCCGTATAACCGTTGAACAGCGAGGGACGCTCGTTCTCCTGAGCGGTGATGATGTTCACCACCCCAGCGAACGCGTTCGGTCCGTACATCGCTGAGCCGGGTCCGAAGGCGACTTCCACACGCTCCACATCGTGGGTGCTGATCATCGTGGCTGGGAAGTTGCCCAGCAGTGCATCGTTCAAAGGCAAGCCGTCCAGCAAGAACAGCACACGCTCGTTGAACTCGGAGGAGCTATAGGCGCCGCGTGCGCTCAGGAACCGGTGCAACGACGCCTCTTGCCCCTGAAAGTCCGCCACCATCCGCTCCAGCAGTTCCTGAACCGTCTGCGCGCCCGAAAGCTCGATCTCACGGCGGGTCAGCACGCGCACGGTGGTGAACGACTCGTAGACCGTGCGTTCGGTACGGGTCGTCGTTTTCACAACCTCTTGGGGGTCAGCAAACAGCCATTCCGCTGCTTCCGAACTGCGCTGCGCTGAACCAACCCCACATAACAGGAGAGCCAATAGCCATCCTAAGAGATTTCTCTGCATCGTAATTACCTCCGTAGCCCGACCTGTGTGGGTTCTATAGCGTGGAGTATCTGCCTGACCTCCCATAGGTCAAAAGGCTTCGCTAACACGGCGAGCGCTTCTTGGGCAGAGCCACTCTCCAGAAAGAGGTCGGGATAGCTATCCATCACAACGATGGGGCAATGCAAGTCTCGACTGCGGACTTGGCGAACGAACTCAACGCCATCCATCAGGGGCATGTGGACATCGGTGAAGATGAGGTCGTAAGAGGCTTCTTCTAAACGAGCCAGCGCCTCTTTGCCGTTGGAAGCAACTACCACCTCGTGCCCCTCGGACGATAAGAACTGCTCTAAAAGCATCTGCACCATCAGTTCGTCATCCACCACCAAGACTCGCATTCCATAGGCGATTTTCGGCAGTTTCGGCAAAAATTGCAGGGTAGCCCCCACAGAAGGCGAATCGGCAAGGCTGATGCGAGCATGGCATATCCGTCCCGCAAAGGCGCTCACGGGACGCTGGACACCCTCGGGCGATAAATCGATCACGCACCGCGCCATCCTCTTGGGCGCGCTGGCTGAGGGTCAAACCGAGATTGACCGCTTTCTGGAGTCGGACGACTGCTTTCGGACGCTTCAGATTGTTCAAGCGCTGGGGGCACACGCCGAACGGCTCTCGGAACAGCGTTGGCGCCTCACGGGGTTGGGCACGCGTGAACCGAACGAGCCGAACGATGTGCTGGATGCTGGCAACTCGGGCACGACCACGCGCCTGATGGCGGGCGTGCTGGCATCCGCGCCCATCTTTTCGGTGCTGACGGGTGATGAGTCGCTCCGACGCCGACCGATGCGCCGGATTGTGGAGCCGCTTCGCCAGA
>JBDNDR010000222.1:0-4128 GCA_046718995.1 Fimbriimonadales bacterium | reverse complement strand
TTCGGCATGCCATCTTCTATCATCGCCATACTGCCCGAAATATCGATAATCACCACCACGGTGGCGGGCGGGAACACTTTGCGCTGGCGCACATCCAAATCCACTGGGAGCATCTCGGCGATGGGCGTGTCATAATAGCCGCCGGGCAGGAACGAGTTTTCGCCCCCAATCATCGCAAAGCCAATCCCCGTATCGCGCACCGCCGACTGGAGGCTCAACATCATGCGTGGCGAGAGGGCGTCCGCAGGAAAATCGTTCAGGATAATCGCATCGTAGGCTTGGAGGGCGTCTGCGCGTGCGGGGAAGGTACTCTCGTTCACAGCTACGACCTCCAAGTTGTTCGCACGCAGGGCACGCAGGAGGCTCTGGTTCGGGTCAGTTTTGCCCCCCGACGCCAGTAGCACGCGCGGTTTGCCCTGCACCCGCACGAAGGCACGCCCCACATTATTGCGCACATCCTCGTCGGGAACCGCTTCCAACTGTACCTGATAGCGATGGAAGCCCTCCGACTCGGTGCGGATGGGGATGCTGATTCGGTTTTTGCCCGGCGTGAGTGTGACCTTCACCCGCTTGACAGGCACGCCGTCCCGGTCAACAATCAGTGTGCCCTCGGCGGGTTTGCGCGCCTCCACCACCACCTCCAAGTTGAACGGTTCGCCGACCCGCACCTCATCGGGCGCGAAGGTCTCTGCCAGCAGGGTCTCGGAGGTCGGCGTGTTCGGGGCGAGCGACACCCCATCGATTTCGATGTCCTGCACGCTGGCAACCGACGCCGCATCGAGAGCGCTCCCTTGAGTCTCATTGCCGTCGGTCAATAGCACAATCCGCCGATTCTTGCCGTCGGGGAACAGCGCGCTGGCGAGTCGGATGGCGCTGGCGATGTCGGTGCCCTCGGAGTTCGGTACCGATTGAATGGTGTGTAGCTTGGGAGTGGCGGTTGGCAAAAACTCCACGAGGCTATCCTGCCCGAACACTACCAGAGCCGCCTGGTCGTGGGGACCCAGCTTGGCAAACGCCTCTTTGAGATAGGTCTTTGCCCGCTCACGCCCCGCATCCGAGATACTATCGGAAAGGTCTACCGCAAAAACCGTACAGACACCCCGATTCGATTGAACCGCTTGAGGTCCCGCAAGCGCCATCACCAGCAGAATCACCACCAACGAGCGCAAGACCAGCACAAACAGTTTGCGCGTGCGGCTCATGCCCAGCAGATGGCGACGACTCCACCAGACCACCCCAAGTAGCAGGGGTAGCAACAGCAGATACCCCGGCTCCAGCAGTTGCATCGCACTCCTATTTTATCCGATTCGGGTACAATTCCTGCGTGAGTACCGCCGCGAGTAGCACCATCGAGCGTGACCCAGCCCTGTTTGCGACCGTTGAGGAAGCGATTGAGATTATCCGCAACGGCGGAATGCTCATCGTCACCGATGATGAAGACCGCGAGAACGAGGGCGACTTCCTGATGGCAGCTGAAAAGGTCACGCCCGAAGCGGTCAACTTTATGATTGTGCACGGGCGGGGACTCCTCTGCTTACCCTCTGACGGGGCACGCTTAGACGAGCTCCAAATCCCGATGATGACCAAAGCGAACACCGCGCAGTTCGGCACGCCGATGGCAGAGGCGATCGACGCCCGCGAGGGTATCAGCACCGGAATCTCCGCATTCGACCGCGCCCTGACCATCAAGCTGTTCTGCGACTCGAACGCTAAGCCCGACGATTTTGTGCGTCCGGGGCATGTGTTCCCGCTCCGTGCGGCGCCCGGCGGAGTGCTCCGACGCGCGGGGCACACCGAGGCGGCGGTCGACCTTGCTCGGCTGGCAGGGCTGTTCCCCGCGGGTGTCATCTGCGAAATCCTCAACGAAGACGGCTCGATGGCGCGGATGCCCCAGCTGATAGAAATCGCGCGCAAGCACCAGCTCAAAATCCTGACGATTGCCGACCTCATCGCCTACCGACGCAAGCACGAGAAGCTGGTTCAGCGGAGTGCGCCGCCCGTCCATCTCCCCACCAAATACGGCGAGTTCATCGTGCATACCTACGAGAGCGAAGTAGAACCGAACCCCTACCTCGCGCTGACGATGGGCACCATCGACGACGGCGAGCCGGTGCTGGTACGCATGCATTCCAGCTGTATCACCGGCGACCTGCTCGGCTCCCTGCGCTGTGATTGTGGTTCCCAGCTGGAACTCGCTCTGCGCCGAATCGCCGAAGAGGGGCGTGGAGTGCTGGTCTACATCCTGCAAGAGGGACGCGGGATCGGTATCGTGAACAAGATGCGCGCCTACCACCTCCAGGAACACGGGCTGGACACCGTCGAGGCGAACCGCGCACTGGGATTCAAACCCGACCTGCGCGACTACGGCATCGGTGCCCAAGTGCTGGTCGATCTCGGCGTGCGCAAAATCCGACTGATGACCAACAATCCGAAGAAAATCGCCGGGCTGGAAGGCTATGGGCTGGAAATCGTGGAGCATGTCCCGCTCGTCGCCAAGCCCAACCAGCACAATATCCGCTACCTACGCACCAAAGCCGAAAAACTGGGACACCTGCTGGAGTTAGAAGACGATGACATTATCGGAACTGCGTAGCGCGATAGAGAGTGAACGCGCCGACGAATCGGTAATCCACGCGCTGATTGAAGGCTTAGAAGCAGGCACAATCCGCTCCGCCGAGCCAGACCCCACCAGCCCCACCGGGTGGCGTGTCAACACTTGGGTCAAGCAGGGCATCCTGCTGGGCTTCCGCTTGGGCAAGCTGCAACCGATGGAGTGGGGCGGTGTACGCTTCTTAGACCGCCACCTCTACCCACCGCAAACCTTCAGCCTCGATTCGGGTGTGCGGATTGTGCCGGGGGGCACCTCGATTCGGCGGGGAGCCTATCTGGCGTCGGGCGTCGTGGTGATGCCCCCCACCTATGTGAATGTGGGCGCCTATGTCGGGCAAGGCACGATGCTCGACTCCCATGTGCTGGTCGGCTCCTGTGCCCAGATTGGTGCGCATGTCCACTTGAGTGCGGGGGTGCAGGTGGGCGGCGTGTTGGAACCGGTCGGCGCGCTCCCCGTGATTATCGAAGACGAGGTGCTGGTCGGGGGCTGTTCGGGCATCTTTGAGGGCACGGTGGTCAAGCGGCGCGCCGTGATTGGGGCAGGGGTCATCCTCACACGCGCGCTCCCCCTCTATGACTTAGTCAACGAACGGGTCATTCGTGCGGAGGGCGACCTCCCTTTGGTGGTGCCTGAAGGCGCGGTGGTCGTGGCAGGCACACGCCCCGCCTCAGGATTGTTCGCCCAGACACACGGACTGCAGGTGTATGCGCCCCTCATCGTGAAATATCGCGACGAGCGTACCGACGCCAACACCGCCTTAGAATCGGTGCTGCGCTGAGCGCCTAATCAGGGGCAGGAACCCAGCCTGCGAACCCGAATCGTTGCCCCGTGAGGCAAGCACCGCTCCTGACCCGTGCGCATTCGCACAACGACTACTGGCGTCAGCGTCCCTTAGCCGATGCTTTAGAGTGCGGGTTCTGCAGTGTGGAAGTCGACATCTTCCTCCAAGAGGGCAAGCTGCTGGTGGGGCACGACCTGCACGAGCTGCGCCCCGAACGCACCCTCCAGTCGCTCTACTTAGAACCCCTGCGCGAACGGGCGAAACGCTACCGCGGACAGGTGTACCCCAACGCGCCCTTCTTCTACCTCCTGATCGATATCAAAAGCGCTTGGGAGCCGACCTACGACCACCTGCGCAAGATATTGGAGTCGTACGACGACCTGTTCACACGCTACGAGGGCGACCGACGATTCGAGCGTGCCGTCCACGCAGTCCTTTCGGGCAATCGTCCGCCGATCCAACGGTTGAGTGCCGAGCGGGTGCGGTTCGCCAGCTACGATGGTCGGCTGAGCGATTTGGGCAAGTCCGTCCCGCCAAGCCTGATGCCGTGGGTGAGCGACAACTGGATGCTCCAGTTCCGCTGGCAAGGGCGCGGGACGATGCCCACCGAAGAGCGCGATAAGCTGGCGCAACTCGTCCAACGGGCGCAATCGCAGGGCTACAAACTGCGGTTCTGGGCAGCTGCCGACATCCCCCCGATGTGGGACACGCTCTGGGAGGCCTCATATCAATGTTT
>JBDNDR010000221.1:0-4143 GCA_046718995.1 Fimbriimonadales bacterium | reverse complement strand
TCACCTTGAGCGTTGACATAGATGCGGGCAAGATACTCGTCGGGCTGGAGCTCTCGGAGCGCCGCTTCGCCGACATTATATTCGTCCAATAGGCTCCACTCACCTAAGGTAGCGGGCACTTTGTTGAGGGTCTGACCTTCGGTTTTGGGGATGCCGCGTGGCATGAACTGAATGGCGAGCAAAAGTGCCACCACTAACACGCTCAAGATTCCGACGGGTTTCCCAAAGCGGTTCCAGTCCATCGGGGGTGCAGGGCGTGGCTGGATTGCTTCCGGCTCAGCCGTTTGCGACGCCGTACCGTTCACCGCCGATTCGCCGTTCGGGGCGACCTCTGCGGTACCCACAGGCGAAGTAGGGGGCGATTCGGTCTTTTCAGGGTGTGTTTTCATCTCTTCCATCCTAACCACCTCGCTATCAGAAAGAGCGCAACGAAGGGAATTAGAATCTCCAGCGCTCCCGTGGTCGGAATATCCACCTGCCCAAACACGGGGAGGTTGAGCGGGTATCCCTCGTGGGCGATTTTACCTGCTTCGGGACCCCATTCGTGCCCCGCGACGGCAATCAGTGCAATCCGCAGCCCGTTGGAGATAATCGCAATCGGGAACAACGCCAGCGGCAAAATGAGCTTCTTCCACAGGGGTAAATCGGTAATCGTGAAGAAGAACAAGATAAAGGTCAGCAAGGCAATCGTCACCTTGAAACCGCTACATTCCACCCCCACATGCAGTTCGTACCCCGAAGGCATGATGAAGGTCACTTGGCTCGTTGAGAGGATGCTGTAGAACGGCTTGAGCATAGCGATTGCCACTTCGGTTGACCAGACCTTAATCGGGTTGGTAATCTCATCGAACACCACTGAGGGCATTGGCATCATCAGGTAGAGGAATAGTAGGGGATACAGGAGCACCTTAGTAATCTGCGTGCCGAAGAGTAGCAGGCTGCCGCTAATCAGGAAGAGGGGAAAGGCTTGGCTGGAGACCCAGCTGGAGTAGCCCCAGTGTCCTAAGAGATGGATTCCAGTCGCAACCAAGAACAACGGCACGCCCCACCACGAAGGTTTCGCCTGAAGTTGCAGGAGCCGCTCTCGGCGCATCCAAATCATCACGATTGCCAGCGGCGGTACCAAGTAAGCGTAGGAATAGTAGCCGTTCGGGTCATCCCAGCGAGGGAGCCAGTACCAGCGAATCACCTCCTGATACGACCATAGCACCGCCACCAGAAACGCCACGACTACCCCCACGAGAATCGGCTGGGGACGCGGCAACTTCTTGATTTCTAACATCAGTTGGTCTAACATTATTTCACCTCCTGCAGAGATTCGCCTTGCGAAGGGGCTTTACGGAAAGTCCAATACTTATTCGCAAAGAAGTTCCAAAAGAGCACGATTGCCGTCGCTGTTGCCTGACATGCCATAAAGGTCGTCCGGGGCGGCTCGGGCAAAAAAGGACGGATGAGCAGGGTCGTGATGGTGGAGTTGAGCAGCATCCCGATGACATTCACCGTCACGAACTTCGCAAACTGCTTGGTGCGTGCCTGTTTATCCCGCATGCGGAAGGTCCAGCGCCGATTCCAGATGAAACTGTTGATGGTTGCGGTGCCGGAGGAAATCACTTTGGTCGCCCAGACTGCTACCACTTCAGGGCGTAGCGGTAGACCCAGCAGGTTCACGATGCCCCCACCCAAAATGCGCGGGAGGGGCGTGTAGAAGGTCAGAAGGAACGCCAAACTCCAGTCTATAGCGGTATTCATCGCACCGACAGTGGCGAACTTCAAGAACTGTCGGACACCGAGCGGCAACATTCGGATGCGGGCGCGTACCATCTCCATCGTTCAGGACCCCATCACGGCAATTACAATCCCTGCCCACACAATCAGCGCGAGCAAAATGTGTTTGTCTGAAATCAACAGTTTCTCGGGGCTACCACCCGCATCGTACCGATGCACTACATAAAAGTAGCGCAAAAGCCCGTAGCTCACGACAGGTAGAGTATACCAAAGTTGCGGGTGGCTCTTGGCGGTTTCTGAGAGGATGACATAAATCGCATACGACTGAAGCGCCAGCCCCAGACAGATTGCCAGCAGATGCTCCAGCAGGTTGGTGGAGTAGTCGCCCAGAGCGCTGCGGTGGTTGACAGCGTCGTCGCCGAGGGCAATCAGCTCGTGGCGTCGCTTTGCGAACCCCAGAAAGAGCGCCAAGAAGAAGGTACAAATCACCAGCCAAGGCGAGATGAACGCCTCAATCAAGACCGCACCCGAAACCGCACGGAGCAGAAAACCGAGTGCAATAATCGCCACATCCAACAGAGGGATATGCTTGAGGTAGAGGGTGTAAAGCGTGCTTTGCAGAGCATAGACCGCAATAATCACGCCAAACGGCACCGACAGCCAAAACGACAAGCCGAAGCCACCCATCACTAACGCCACCATCCCCGCCCACGCAACGGGCACAGCCAATCGCCCCGAGGCGATGGGACGCTGGCTCTTGGTGGGGTGGTGACGGTCGCGCTCGCGGTCGCGTAGGTCGTTGAACAGATAGATACTGCTGGCGACCATAGAGAGCGCCAAGAATCCCAGAATCGTCTTCAGAACCAGCGCTGGCTGGTTAAACTGAGCCGTGAAGAGAAGCGCCGCAAACACCAGCGTATTCTTGACCCACTGGTGCGGACGCATGGCTTGAATCAGGTAGCCAACTTGTCCCAAACGACTCAGGGGATGGGAATCGACACGGCTCATACGGTAAGTACCTCCTGACGATATGCTTCCAGTGTTTGGCGGATACCTTCGTGAAGACTGATGCGGGCTTGATACCCCAATACGGTTTGGATGCGGCGAATGTCGGCATAAGAACGGCGGATGTCGCCTGCGCGTGGCGGGGCGAACTGTGGCTCCAACGGATAGCCCACGGCGTCTTCAATCGCTTGCAGCAAGTCCAATAGGCTATAGCGTGCCCCGCTGGCAAGGTTGAACACATGTCCGACCGCTTGGGGATGATGCGCGCCCAACCAAATACCCTGAATCAGGTCGTCAATATGGATGAAGTCGCGTACCTGCCTGCCATCGCCGAAGATAATGGGCTTGCGGTCGGTCAGCGCCGCCGTAATCCAGCGTGGTACCACCGCCGCATACTGAGAGCGAGGGTTCTGCCGAGGACCGTACACATTGAAGAAGCGGAAACTCACGGTTGGTACGCCATACACGCGCGTGTAGTCTTGGCACAGGAGTTCGCCGTACCACTTGCTCCACGCATAGGGTGAGATAGGGCGGGGATGCATGGTCTCGCGTTTCGGGAGGCGCCCTGCGTCACCGTAGACCGCTGCGGAAGAAGCGAACACCACCCGTTGACAGCCTGCAAGCCGTGCCGCTTCCAGAACGATTTGGGTGCCATACACATTCGCTTCAAAAGTCTCTACGGGCGCTTCCATCGAGAGCGGTACGGAGACCTGCGCTGCGAGATGAAACACACGCTCACAGCCCGCCACCAGCTCGCGTACCAACGTGCTGTCGGTCACGGAGCCTTCGCAAAACTCGATCTCTGACCAGACCTCGTGGAGATTAGTTTTGGAACCGGTTGACAAGTTGTCCAGCACGCGTACTTTACCGTGCTGGAGCAGGAAACGCACGAGGTGCGAGCCGATGAAGCCCGCGCCTCCCGTTACGAAGTAGGTCGGTCTAATAGGCGCCATCACCCTTGAGTATTGCAGGAATGGTACGAAGCAGGATTTGGATGTCCAACGCTAAGGAGATGTTCTCCACATAGTAGATGTCGAGGCGCATCCATTCGTCAAAGGTAAGGTTGCTTCGCCCACTCACTTGCCATAAGCCGGTACAGCCTTGCGGTACCGCAAACCGTTTATAATATTCCACATTATCAAAGCGATTGACATCATAAGGTGCCATCGCCCGGGGGCCGACGAGGCTCAGGTCGCCTTTGAGCACATTGAACAGTTGGGGTAGCTCATCCAGGCTATATTTGCGGATGAAGCGCCCCACACGGGTCATGCGCGGGTCATGGCGAATTTTGAAGGCGCCCCCCTGCTTCTCGTTCATATGCATAATCAGGGGTTGAAGCTCTTGGGCATTACAGCGCATCGAGCGGAACTTGTACATCACGAACGGCTTCCCATAGCGTCCCAGACAGATCGG
>JBDNDR010000220.1:0-4147 GCA_046718995.1 Fimbriimonadales bacterium | reverse complement strand
TGCTCGCTGTGGCGGCGGATGCGGGCGCTCCTGCGCGAGCAGTACCTTGCGCGTTCTGGAGGGAAACGCTATGAGTGAATGCCTCTTCTGTAAGTTCGTGCGCCACGAAATCCCGACCCAAATCGTCTACGAAGATGAGCATGCGTTCGCCTTCCGCGACATCAACCCTCAAGCACCAGTGCATATTTTGGTCGTCCCGCGCGACCATGTGGCGAACCTTGCGGAGATGACGCCCCAGCACGAGGCGCTCATGGGGCATCTGCTGTGGGTCTGCGCCGAGCTCGCCCGCCGAGAGGGTATCGAGCAAGAGGGCTACCGCGTCGTCGCCAACACAAACGCCCACGCAGGACAGTCGGTCTACCATCTGCACCTTCACCTACTGGGTGGGCGCACGATGGGCTGGCCCCCCGGCTAAACCCCCCGACCCGAACAGCACAGCGTCAGCAACCTTCCCTTCTACAGAGTGGCATCCGCCCCTCACGCTTGAATTCGTGCGAGCCAGAGGGCAATCTAAAAACGGCTTGGATACCCCTGAATCAAACGCCAAAAAAGCAGCCTAAGACCCAGCATACACGCCTCTATGGAACAAAAGTTGCTCACAGATAGTCATACGGCTGTGCCGAGGCGAGCTACGGGAATTGGAATGCTGGCGAAGCATCGGCTCGCTCAGTACGAAATTCTTTGCGGTCGCCGGGTACATTTGCGCCCCTTCGTGCATTAAGGGAAATGGAGGATGAACAACTATGAGACTTAGAAACTGGCTTTTCGGGATTCTTGTCGGTACTACGCTGTTGGCAGCGCCAGTCGTTGCCCAGCAACAGGAACGATGCTGTTCTTTCCGAGTGCGACATAACTTCAAATTCTGCCTCAATCAGGGACAAATTGCCAACGGTGTATGGTCTTGGAATCTGAACGCCTTCGTGGCGAACCCGCCCAGCACGAACACCAACGCCGGCTCCATGAACTTCACGATACCCCCCTCGCCCTTCAACCAGACCCAATCGGTCACCAACCAGATTGCCGGTCCCAACGGGCAAACCTGTGCTATTAGCGGCGCAGCAGCGACCATTAATATTGAACAGGTTCAGGGCACGAACTGCTATGAGGGTCACCACGAGGTGCTTGGGCGAGCCTGTGCCTTCTGCCGTGGGTTCAGTGCGGGTGGCTGGGGTTCTACCCATGTGTTCTTAGCAACTCAGGGAGTTCAGGGTGGACAGGTCGGCTGGCAGCCGATTATACAGGATCAAGCACAAGCGGGATGCGAAGTGCAGACAGTAGACCCTGTCGTTCTCAAGGGACGCGACCGCAACACTGGTGCCTTGAGACAAATTATCCTCTTCTCATTAGAAGCTCAAGGATGGAATATAGACAATGCAGGCAATCAGATTGTCTTGAACTCCAGTTCAGATAGAGGAACCTTGCACATCCAGATGAATGGCGCGGAAGTGGGCGGTCTTGATGGCGCGCTACAGATAGAGTATGCCAACGGTGTGTACACGAATGTTCGCAACACCGGCTACTTTGCTACCCTACAAGGCATGCCGCGTGCAGGCGAATCTACTCGTCCGATTCGGCTCGGGATTAGCGAATTCCCTCTGAGCTTCAACATGCCCAGCCATCTGGTTCTGGAAGGGATCGAGTTCGGTGGTGGCGGTCAGGCGGGCGAGGTGCCCCGTGTCGATGGCGATGTGAACGGCGACGGCTGTGTGGATGACGCCGACCTGCTCATGGTGCTATTCGCCTTCGGTGGTCAGGGCGGCGCCGAGGATGTGAACGGCGATGGCATCGTAGATGATGCCGACCTGCTGATTGTGCTGTTCAACTTCGGTAGCGGTTGC
The DNA here is from genome assembly GCA_046718995.1 of Fimbriimonadales bacterium. GTDB lineage: Bacteria > Armatimonadota > Fimbriimonadia > Fimbriimonadales > GBS-DC > CAKZQI01. Next base: position 2,309 of record JBDNDR010000220.1, on the reverse strand, counting down.
TAACCCCCTCTCTCTAAGCCGGAAACCCCTCCTCCTGGGGGGAGGGGTATTCCCACTCTCCACCCTTGCGCTCCCCCGCTCGTGATGAGGGCGGGGGAATCTTTTAAGCGCAGGCAGGGTCTTATTGAGATGCTTCGCTGGCGCTCAGCATGACGGGGTGGGAGGCGCTCAGCATGACAGAAGGAGACGCGCTACAGTCCCCACCATCACCCTGACCGAGAACCCCACCCCATCACCCTGAGCGATATTTCCACCTCGTCACCCCGAGCGGAGCGAAGGGTCTGAGATGCTTCGCTAACGCTCAGCATGACGGGGGGACACGCCCCATGCCCGTATTTGTCATCCCAAGCGATACCTCCAAACCGTCACCCTGAGCGGAGCGAAGGGTCTCGACGAGGTGGGGACGCTCAGCAATATACTCTCTATCGCCCAGCGTGGCAGGGAAGACCTCAATCTCACACCACCACATTCACCAGTTTGCCCGGCACCACGACCACCTTGCGCGGTTGCCCTCCATTGAGGTATTGCTGAACCTTCGGGCTGGCAAGTGCCAACGCACGCATCTGCTCCTCGCTGATGTCGGCAGGCACGCGAATCTTGTCGCGCACCTTGCCATTCACCTGCACCACCAGCTCAATCTCCTCTGCGCGTGCCAGTGCCTCGTCGTAGACAGGGAACGCCTGCTCCAGCGTGAAGCCCTCAAAGCCGTACTGTTGCCAAAGTTCGTCGGCGATATGGGGGGCAAAGGGCGAAAGCGCCAAGATAAAGCACTCCACCGCCTCGCTCGCCACCGCCATACAGTCGCTACAGCAGGGCTGGTTCGGCGGGTTGTTGCGCTTCCAGTAGTCTTCTAAGGCGTTGAACCACTCCATCAGCGTGGCGACCGCCGTGTTGAACTTGAAGTCGGGGATGTCGCTGACTATCTTCTTGAGGGCGGCGTGGGTGCGCTGGCGCATCGCCCGCGAGTCTTTGTCGAGCTCGGCACGCTCCAGAATAGCGCGCCAATCCCGCACGAAGCAGGGGCGGATGTCGCTCAGCAGGCGCCAGATACGGTTCAAGAAGCGGTGCATGCCCTTCACGCCCTGCTCTTCCCACTGGATTGCCACATCAAACGGCGCCACGAACAGCTCGTAGAGGCGCAGGGTGTCGGCACTGTACTGCTCCACAATCTCGTCGGGCGTGATGACATTGTAGCGCGACTTGGACATCTTCTCCCAGACCCAGAGGAGCTGGTGCTTCTGCTCGTCGGGGAGTTTGGCGAGTTCCTCCCGACGCACCAAGATGCCCACCTCGCCGGGACGCAACTGCTCATCGGGGCGGGGCGGACGGTAGGGCGTGTATGCCAGCACCATGCCCTGATTGCGCAGGCGATAGAACGGCTCTTTGACAGGCGAAATGCCCGCATCGTAGCCTACCTTTGTCCAGAAGCGTGCGTAGAGCAGGTGCATCACGGCGTGTTCGGCGCCCCCCACATAGTAGTCCACGGGCATCCAGTAGCGCACTTTCTCTTGGGAGAAGGGTTCGGCGTCGTTGTGGGGGTCGCAGAAGCGGAAGAAGTACCAGCTACTGCAAGCGAACCCACCCATCGTGTCGGTTTCGCGCTTGGCAGGTACGCCGCACTGGGGGCATGGGGTGTTCACGAACTCGGGGATGTTCGCCAGAGGCGATTCGCCCGTACCGCTGGGTTGGTAGGCGTCCACATCGGGCAACAGCACGGGCAGTTGGTCTTCGGGCACGGGCACTTCGCCACAGGCAGGGCAGTGGATAATCGGGATGGGTGCGCCCCAGTAGCGTTGGCGGCTGATGAGCCAATCGCGCAAGCGGTAGTTGACCTTGCGTTCGCCAATCCCGCGCGCCTCGAACCACTCGGCGAGCCGCTTCATCCCCTCGCGGTTGGGCAGACCCGAAAACTCGCCTGAGTTGACCATGTACCCGTCGCCTGTGTAGCAAGCCACCTCGCCCTCGTGGGGAGGCGTGTCCGACTGCTCAGGCACAATCACGACCTTGATGGGCAGTCCGTACTTTTTGGCGAAGTCGTAGTCGCGCTCGTCGTGTCCGGGCACTGCCATGATGGCGCCTGTGCCGTAGCCCATCAGCACATAGTCCGCCACCCAGATAGGCACGGGTTCGTGGTTCACGGGGTTGATAGCGTAGGCGCCGGTGAAGACCCCAGTGCGCTCGCGTTCGGTGGAGAGGCGGGTCGTTTCGTCCAGTCGGCGGGCGCGTTCGCGGTAAGCTTCCACTTCGGTGCGGCGGTCGGGCGTGGTGATGGCGTCTACCAGCGGATGTTCGGGTGCCAGCACGGCGAA
>JBDNDR010000022.1:0-12343 GCA_046718995.1 Fimbriimonadales bacterium | reverse complement strand
CTGCGCTACATCCAATCCCCACCTGAAGAGCGCAACAATGTCAAGCGATACATCTCGCTCTTAGATTTGGACTTTGACGGCAACATCACCGATAACGACGAAATCGGCAACCATCTGCGAATGGGATACGCACGCATTGTGCCGGGGTCAGAGGTCATCATCGGTCCTGACCAGCGCCCCGGACCGAACTATGGGAACCCTGTACGCTACGAACGCGTGCCCTGGCAAGCGCCTACGGTCGGGCTGAACCAGTACAAGATTCTCTATGAGGATGTCGTGCCGATTGACCAGGTCTACGCCACGATGGGGTTCGTGCCGTCGCTATTGCGTGGCTACATAGAGTTCCAATCCGACCCGAACCTACCGTTGCCGCCCGAGCGACCCATCCTGATCCGGTTCCACTATCAGTTCAACCAGTCGGGCGATGTGTTCGTGGTGGACTACCAGACTCGGCGCCTGATGGAGCTGCGTGTCGGGGCACGAGCGTTCGGGGCTGACCGTCCGGTGAACTTCTCGCTGAACACCCAGTTGGAACTGCCGAACCTTGTCCAGTTGCGCTACCCCAATAGCGAGGTGAACCAATGAGACTCCGTCGCACACAAGGGCAAACTTTGGTGATTGCCCTGCTGGTCAGTTTCGTTTTGTTGGTGCTGGGCGGCGTATTTATCGCCGTGATTGCGCGCAACATCATCAATGTACGCGTGGCACGCGAGCGCATCAGTGCGGATAATCTTGCGGAGGCAGGTCTGCGCTTTGCGATCGACCAACTGGTCAACAGCGAGTTCGGTGCCGACTGGCGCCCAATCCCAGACAACATCACCGCCACCAACGACCCCGACTACTTCTGGCTGAAGCCCTATAACCCCGCTGATGGCACGGGCGGATTCACCCGCCTCAACCTCACCGGTGGGCGCGCCCTCCTACGCGTCTCGTACCAACCGTCCGGTCCCGTACACCTTCAGCCGGTGATTAAGATTGAATCGGTCGGGCTGGTCGGGCTGATAGACCCCAACGACCCCACAACCTTCACGGGAACGAACACCGCTCAGCGCGCCGAGCGCGTGGCGTACCTCCAGGTCGGCACCATCGACTACCTGCGCTTCGTGATGAACCGCGAACAGCGCGGGACAGCCATGGATTTAGGCGCGAGCGATGTAGGGCTTGGAATCCCCTATCGCACGATTTTGGGCGAGATAAACGGCAATAGCGTCGGAGGCGGCTCCATCTTCATCAATGGCAACCTCCGACTCAGCGGCAATGTGGAAATCGGTATAGACCCCAGTCGAGGCGAACGCATCTATGTGGCGGGTGAAGTGTTCTACCATCCCGATACACCGACCCAAGCGGTTGCCTTCGTGCGCAACGGCAACACGACAAACCAGTTCCCGCTCTTGCCCAGCAACAGCACGAACTTCATCACGGCAAACGGTATCTATCGCGATGGTCTACCCGAAACCGCTGCCGATGGCTACCCACGAGCGATTGCCTATCTGGAACCGCCACGCATGGACACCGTTGACCCTGCCACCGAGCGCACCCGCTATGTGACGGCGACCCGCGACTCGGGCATCTGGCGCCAACGCCCTAACGGGAGCTGGTACAACACGGGACAGTACGGCTACGGACGCGGAGTCTACATCAATAACGCGCAAGACATCCAGCGTGAGACCCGCGGTATCTTGGGCGGCTATACCCTGCGTGGCGACTGGCTCAATCCGGGGCAGTCCCGCTTCTGGAACGGCTGGTACTACGAACCGCCCGGTGCCCAGATTGAACTCGTGGAGGTCTTGGAGCCGGGTGGCGTTCGAGCGCAAGGGTTCCGTATCACTCGCAATCAGAGCGAGCCACGCGATGTGTGGTACGACCCACGCACGGGCACGCCCACCAACATCAAGACCCTCTCCTTCTTCTACCGTCAGCCCAACGACCCGAACAATAACACACTGACCAATGAGTTTGTGGTGGGCGATACGCAATTTGATGTGCCATTCAACGGCGTGATTTACGCGGAGGGCAATGTGCGCATTCGTGGACGAATCCCCTCCAACCGTCAAATTACCATCGTGACTAACGGCACCGCCTATATCGATGGAAACATTGTCAAGGGCAACGAGCGCTCGGCACTGGCAATCATTGCGCGCGACTATGTGTGCGTGAACACGACCCAGTTCTTCGCACGCAGTACCGATAGCCCCGCCACAGCGCAGGGTGACCCCTTCAACACCGATGCGCCGTACTACTTTGAGGTGCTCCCCAACCTGCCGATGCGCATCCTGTTCAGCTTCGGCGAAGACCCCAGCCAGTATCAGGGCAACTTCGGCGCGCTGATGCTGATGGTGCGCCACGCAGCGGGCGGCACAGGCTCGTTTATGAACCTGCTGGTGAACCCCTCCTTCTCCACTCAGCCGTTCTACACCTTCAACCTGCCGGGCTTCCCGAGCTACCTCTACCCGCTGGGAGCCAGCAGCTTGCAGGTCTACCCCAACTACGAGAAGGTGATGTTCCCACTGGTGCCTGCGCCGAACGGCTCCAACTATGTTCTGGACGGGACACCGGGCATCACGAACATGCTCCAGTTCCAGCTCCAGCCGTTCACGAACCCCAACGATGGGTTCCAGCTCCCCACCGACAACGCGCCCTATCGCCTCAGTGCCGTAGCTATCCAACCGCTGGATATCAAGATTCAAGCGGCGCTGTTCGCGCAGGAGGGGAGCTTCTTCGTGATACCGGGCTACTGGTTCAACAATAACCCCCAAGACCTGCCGGGTCAGGCGCAACGCCCTGCTGGCGTTGCCTCGCCCGAGTTCCCATTCTATGGTCAGCCCCTCGATATCCAAATCACGATTGAAGGCTCTATCGCCGAGAACTTCACCGCTGCACTCGGCGACCAGACCGAATGGCTCCGCAAGTGGGGTTGGATTCCTGTGCGCTACGGCAGCTCTAACCGAACCATCCCGGTTCAGCATCAGCGCTACTTCCACGACGCAAACAATCAACAATTTGCGGTGAATCTGCTGATGCGCTACGACCCCATCTTCCGCAACCCGGTCGTTGGCGGCGCACCGCTGCGTGTAGCCTATGACGCAACGCAAGACCCCTCGGGTCAGCATCCGGGCAGAGTGCTACCGCCCATTCCGAGGCTTCCTGTCTGTCCAAAACCGATTTTCGCAGGCGATATAAGACCGTAAGTAAATAGGGTGAGCAAGCATGAGAGCGATACGATGGTTTAGCGTGGTGGCTTTGGTGTCGGTGTGGAGTATCGTCCACGCCGATGGGCGCGGGTATGAAGACCGTACCGCCCCCATCAATGTCGGAGTCGTGACTTTCGGTCCGAACGATACGAATGTGCGGGATACCCGTACTTTCTATGCCTTAGACCGCCGTACCGACATCAAGCCAGCAGGGTTAGCCCTGCGCAACCCCGTGGCGCCTGCGGGTGTCACACGGGTTGACCCGCGCTACTGGTTAGTGGATGTCGCGAGCCTTACCGACAATCAGTTAGCTCGCTTCCATGTCTTGCTCATCAGCCGTACCTCATGGAACGGGATGACCGTTACCATCCGTGAGAAACTGCGCCGATTCGTCGACTCAGGGGGAACCCTCTGGGTTGATGTGCCCGAGGGCGGCACCTCCGGTCAGCTCTTTTTCCCCCAAGTGGGATTCCTAACTGGGGGTGGAGCGGTTAACTCTATCAATTTGAACCACCCTGTCCTACGCGGATACTTCGTGCTGACCCCAGTGGAAGTCGCTCAGATGGGGCTACGGGGTCGTCTGGGCGGGGGTGGCACTTTAGATGTTTCTGCCAACAATCCTCCGCTTCAGCCGTTGGCATCGGCGGGTAGCGCCCCTGTGATGGCGGTCGCCACTTACGGGTCGGGACGCATCTTCGTCACCTCGGCGGGGATTGCCGCAGCGATTACTGCCCCCATCCGGAGTCTCGGAGCACCCCCTGCGGTGATAGAGGCGCGTTTGGAAGCGGTGCCCGAACCCGAGTTGAAGTTCGCCTACAACCTTCTACGCTGGGCATCCAGCAGTACAGCACCAAACATCAATCAGCGGGGAGCGAACGCCCTGCCCGACCGCTACGGCGCCCCGCTGGGTCTGCGCTGGCGCGACCAGAACACGCCTGTTGGCTCGAATGCGGGTGGCGCAGTCATCTACGGAGGGCTGATTTTCCAGGTGGTCGATGGGCGTCTCATCTGCTACGATGCGATTCCGAACCGCGACTTGGATGCGGACGGACGCGCCGATGACGGCATTCCCGACTTAGAGCGCGGGGAACAGTACGACAAAGTCTGGGAGGTCAACATCGGTGGCTCCGTGTCACCGCCTGTAATTATGGAGACCCTACGCGGGACTTTGGTATTGGTGGTCGCCGATGTTCAACTGCGCGCCTACTTTGCCCTTCCACGCGACCCCAGCACGAACCAGATACTTCCCACGCAGTCGCCTGTCTGGACGGTGAACCCAACGGGCGCCGCGTTCTCGCCAGCGACCACTGAAACCACCGTACCAGCGCCGATAGTGATAGAGAACAACCTCATCTTGGTGCCGACCGTTGTCTCAGTCGGTGCAGGCACCTCCGCAGGCTTCTATGCGGTTCAGACCGACGGCTCCAGTGCCCAAGTCGTTCTGGCGAGCGGGAGTGTGACCCCTCCCGAGTGGTTCCAACCGCGCGCCAGTTCGGGCGGCAACTGGCTCTTGCCCCCTGTGGCGGGATTGGTGCCCAACACGGGCGTGGGTGGCGGAAACGACATCATGGTCTACTTCGGCACACGGCGCGATATTGGGGGTGGAAATGTGGTGGAAGGCGTCCAGTCGTTCTGGGTTGGGGCGAAGGGCGAAGTTCTGACCCCCTCACGCAACCCGGATGGCGTCTATCAGAACTTCCTGCGCTCGCGAATTACAGGACGCATGCGCTACTATGCTCCCGGCATCGGCAACCCGCTCCACCCACGCGTCTATCGCATCAACGAAGTGACGGGCGCCATAGAAGACATCACCGCGCAATGCACCTTCAACGCGGTGGAACAAGGGCGCATCGCCTACTCGGGTCCAGTCGATGGGTTCATCTTCGTGGCAGATTACTACATTGACTGGGCGTTCTCTAACAATTTCAACAATATGTTCCGTTCCTTTGCGAGCCTGCCCGCCATCACCACAGGCTCGCCTGTGCCCCAGAATCGGCTTCGGGGCTACACACTTGCGCCCAACGGCGTGCTGTATATCACGACAGGCACCGACTCCATCGAGGCAAACACGGCGAACGGCAACCTGATTGCACTCTTAGAACAGGACGCACCTCAGGGCAGTCAGGCACGCGCAGGTTCGGTCATCCTATGGCGTTGGCAATCCCACGGAGGCTACACCCAGATTGTGCCCGGTTCCACTCAACCCGTGCTCGTGGACGGGTCAGCTATTTGGAACGAGCCGAACCAGTTTATAGACCAAGCGCTGGGGAGCTTCATTCAGTACAACCACCAGTTTAACCCCAACCGTCGGGCGATGAATTTCACTTTCCGAAGTGCGCCTGTCTATGCCGATGGCGTGGTCTATGCGCTGGCGGAGGGCACGGCACGGGTGGGCCCCATCGGCTTCCCCTACCTGATGGTGCTTGCTTTCGACGCCGAACCGGAACAGTTTGTGATTGACTTGGGTGCCCCCATCGCGACAACAGGCGATGTGCGCATCTCCCAGCGCGACTACGGGCGCTCGGGACCGAACCCTTCCGCCAATATCCTGTCTAACCTCACCTATTCACCTAACAGCCCGAACCCTAACATTAAGGTCGATTTCGCTTCGGGGCAGATTCGGTTCACGGGGTTCGCTACCGCCAGCGGTGGCGGTCAGGTGAACCTGTTGGAGAATGTGATTAGCATCTCCCAGCCAGTCCAGATTAGCATCGGCACGAGTTTCAACACCTTCGTCGACCCAGACAAACAGCTGGGCAACTGGAGCAATCTCCGTTGGTACACCGTATTACTGGGCACCCAAGCACAGGGCGCTTTGCTGGCTGTGGGCGATAACCTCTACATCCCCGTGAAAGTGCTGGTGCCTGACCGATTTCCGCCCAGCGAACGATTCGGTGTGATTGCAATCGCGGCAGACCCCTACCGCTTCCAGCCTGACCTAAGCAAACAGCGTGCCCAAGCGGGTGTGTTCCCACGCGTCAGCACCGACCTCAACCGCGACCTGAACTACAAGTCCATCCTACGCTGGCCCTTCATCGATGACCTGATTGAAGATTTGGAGCTTGACCCCAACCCCAGCTTGGGCGAGATTCAGGCGTTCATCATAGAGTTCTTCCGACGCTACGGACGCACTTTAAACCTTGATGGGGTCGGTCCACTTGCTGCAGGCGACGGTCTGTTGGTTGCGGGTTCGGGTGGTGGGCTATTTGCGTATTCCCAACAGTCCACCCTGATTGCCGATGAGGGACGGCTGATGGAGGTCGACATGGCAGGGCGTGTCATCTGGTCGACCGAGAACACGCTCCTGGAGTTCTTCACGGGCAGTCTGGTACCCAGTAAACAACGCTATGCCCTAACGCCGAATGCGCGGGTCTATCGCTATCAAGAGAACCAGTTCCTCGTGGTGGAACCGGAGCGCAACCGTGTGGCGATTTTAGACCGCGCTGGCTCCGAAGTGCGTACTATCACACGCTTTATCCCCGACCGTGTGCTTCAGACCAATCCCGACGGTTCGGTGGCAGGGATTATTGATGTGCGCGACCCGAACGCCTTCCCCAGCAACTTCGTCGCCGGCTCGCCTGAAACCCTGCGCAACCCGACCGATGTGACGGTCTGGACAGAGTATGTACCCGCCAACCGCAACCCCTATCTCGTTCGGCAGCCGCTGGAGTACTGGATCCACTACACCATCTCCGACGCGGGCAACAGCCGTGTGGTGGATGTGGTCGACCGTTTTGATGTCGACCCGAACACCTTCGTCGTGCGCGGTCCGGTGCTCCACCCGCAGCTGGGTCCGATGCTGGGCGTGCTCTACTGGACTTCACCGTCGGAACAGCTCGGACGCCTCTATCGCTATGTGAGCGCGCAACGGTTTGAATACTTTGACGGCACTCAGACCCGTATTGGCTTCGTCACAGTCGTACAGAATATTGCGGCGAGTGGTGTGGAGGTTCAAACGACACCGACCTCTGCCCAAAGCGACCCTGCAACACCCTATGCGGGGATGCTCACGATTCAAGTTATCCGCAATGGGCAGACCGAGACCCTCTACATTCGCAAGATGCGCCTGCCCGATGGGCGTGAAGTGCCAATCCTCTCACCGGTTTCGGTGGACGCCTCACGCCGAAGCCTCAACGGGCGCATCACCCAAGCGGGACTGTACCTGCTCGTGACCACCAGCACAGGTGTCTACGAACTCCAAGTGCCACTCACGGGAACCATCGGCGACACTTTGAATGTCTCATGGATGTTGACCAACGAGGCGTACAGCAATGGGGTGCGACGACGCATCAAAGGTCTACGCTTGCAAACGGTCGGCAACGACCCGAACGCTCCGCCCGTTCAGCCAATCTTATTCAAGCCCACGCAGGCACGCTATCTGGCGAACGGCAATGTGCTGATTGTCAACAGCTACACGGGTTCCACCACTTTGGTGGCAAGCAACAGTCAGTTGGAGTCGTACGACTTCCCCGGCGAAGTGTTCGAGCTCAACGCAAGCAACTACGACCCTGACTTTGCAGGTCAGCCGACCGAACCGTACGGCTTTACGAACAGCTCCATCCTCTGGAGTACGGTGGACCGCCCTATCCTGAGCGGTTCCTCCCCGTTGCGTAAGCCCAGTTCGGCAGATCGCAGTTTCTAACCGCAGGAGGTCATGAACGGATGATGAGAATCAGATGGTTTGGAGTATGGATGGCGCTGGCAGCGCTGGTGTGGCAGGGTTCCGCCCAAAACAGTTGGCAGACCCATCGCGGGAGCAACCAGCGCACGGGAACCACGACCAACGCGCAAAATAGCGCGGTCAACTTCCTGTTGGCGTGGACCTTCCCACCAGCCAATACCGTTCGTGCGCCTATCCTTATTGACAACGATACCGCAGGGGCAATCTCGATTGTGGGGGACTGGAAAATACCCACCCCACAAGACGCAGCGCAAGACCCCTACTTAGATGACCCCGACAGCACTCAACCGTACCGATATATAGAGTGTGTGCGTGAACCGTTATCGGGCGGTTCGCCTCCCGCGGTAGCGCGCTTCACTTGGCGCAGTGGCGACCTGCCCTCGGGCTACTATCGCGTGTTTGTATATGTGCCCTCCCTACCCACCCGCATCAGCGGTGTACCAGCCCAATACGCCCGACGCGCACGCTACCTCGTAACCGATGGCACACGCACTAACGCCGAATTTTTCGTCGACCAGACAACGGGAGGCTGGATCCCACTGAGCAATCAGGCGTTCTTCCATAACGGCTCCACCGAAATCACGGTGACCCTTACCAACCTGACCGTCGTCGACAGCCCGGACTACAACCTCAATCCGCAACCCATCGTGGCGGCGGACGCTATCCGCTTCGTGCCCGACTATGGCGTCACGCAAGCCTCACCCGTCGCCATACGCAGTCCGCTGGATCCGAACAATCACCTGGTCTACATCGCCAACGGCAACGGTACGATTACTTGTATGGAAAACCCTGTAGGCACGGTGAACGCACGGGTGCGCTGGACTTTCACTGTGCCCAACGAGCCAGAACAGGGGGCAGGACAGATTTTTGACGACAGCGATAGCAACTTTACGCCCGGCACTTTCGCGCTCCTGAGCGACCTGCCTGACCAGTATAAAAGCTCCTACCACGCGCTGGAACCGACCGACATCGCAGGCAACACCCAGCGAGCCTACTGGCGATTCCAAGTGCCGAACACGGGCGAGTACTATGTCTACGCCTGGTTCCCCAGCAGTGCGGACAATGCACGCAACGCCGAATATACGATTGAACACCACGACGGGGTGTTCCGCATTCGGATCGACCAGCGTCAGGGCGGGCGATGGGTTCTGCTCAATCAACAGTCCCTGACGATGCGGCAGGGCACTTTCTACGAGGTCTCCGTCAACAACTTTTCGCCCAGCGATGTTTCAGCCGGTGCGCGTCAAGTGGTGGCAGACGCCATCCGCATCGTGCCTGCCGAAGGTTTGGGCAACGGTATCTTCTCGACTCCAGCGGTCGCCCAGGTGCGGGTGCGTGATGGCGGTAGCACGGTGACACGCTGGGTGGTCGTGTTCGGCGCACAAAACGGACGAGTGTACGCTGTGGACGCGCTCGGCGACGGTCAGTTCGGTACCCAACAGGGCGAGACCAAACTCTACTGGTCGGTCAAACCCGCCTCGTCCACCAGTTTCAGCTACGCTTCGCCCCTGATACTGGAAGACGAAGACTTAGTGGTCATCGGCAACCCTGCTGGCTCGGTGTACGCGATAGATACCGCGCACAATCCGAACAACCCCGACACCGCCATCAAGTGGGAGTACAATGTACCGGGCGCAGCGTTCGTGTCCACGCCGGCTTATGACGCAAGCACAAACACTGTCTATATCGGTAGTTCGGAGGGCGGAAACCAGTTCGGGCGTCTCTATGCCTTAGACCCCACCACGAACAATAACAGCCTGCGCCTACGCTGGAGCTATCCTCCCCAAGATCAAGACCCGATAGAACCGATTACCGCAACGCCCGCCGTGGCACTTGGGCGTGTTTACATCAACTCGGGCGGCTTGAACGGGGGGCGTATCTATGCCATCAAGGCGGATAATGGAAGCCTTGTGTGGGCACGCCCTGCGCTCTCGGCACCGCTGGTGAGCCTGTTGAACTTCCTCTATAGCTCGCCGTTGGTCGTGCCGGGGCTGGATTATAAGCGCAACGGAGATTTGTTGAATGCACTCTATGTCGGCACGCTCAGCGGGCGTATCCTCGCGCTGGACGCCGATACGGGTGCTTTGCTCCACATCAGCGAAAACTTAGGCGGCGCGCTGTTCAGTTCGCCCGTCTACACCAATGTGGTAGACACCGACTCAGACGGCAACACGCTGGGAGCGCAGCCTGCCGTGGTGGTCGCCACGAACTCCGGACAACTGTTGGCGCTCCACGCCGACGATTTCCAAACCGATAATCGCAAAGCGTTTGAGGGCTGGGATCTCTACTCCGAGACCGCCTTCTCATCGCCCGCAGTGCTGGACAACTGGCTCTATTTCAACGACGATGCGGGAATCACCTACGCCTACAATGTGCTGGGTTCCGCGAGTGCCCCCAGTGAATCGGGCTTAGGTGGGGCAATCCGTACCCCTGGACAACAGCAGACCCCAGACGGCGCAGACTACTCCAAGCTTCGGATCTCGGTGACCACCAAGAAGGAAGAAGCGGATGCAGTACTGGCAGGGCAGATGCGTCCCGATGAGTTAGACCCCATCTATCCCGAAGCGTTGGAGTGGGGTGATACCATCTATGTGGTCGTGTGGAACTTCAAGCAGGGCACGAGCAACCTGCCTATACGCGTGCAGCTGATTGGTCCGGGCATCACGCGGGTAGAGTTCACTTTAGCGCCCCGTCAGACGGCACGCCCGCCCCAAGCCAACCCCGACCTGAACTATGTCGCCGTCCAGAGCATCAGCATCCAGTCGTCTGGCAACAACTTCTACACGCCGGGCAAAGGCTACGAACTTCAGGTGCGCTACGGGAACGGGGGCTGGACCTCCGACCTCGTTGCAGAGACCAGTGAGGTTGACCGTCCTGGACCCAACAATACCATTATTGCGGGTGACAGCGGTGATACCGACGAGTTCACTACCGATGCTGGCTGGCGGTTCGGAATCGCCAATCCGTTGGCAATTCAAGGTATCGGTGCTGTTGGAGCGGGAGGCACGACTGCCAATCTCCAAAACGGCAATGAGGGCGTGTCGGTCAGCACGCGGTTCCTGACGAGCCTCGGCAATAGCCCTATCGGTGAAGGTACGCACGGGACTGTCCTGCGTGGTGATTTTATCGTGCGTGACCGACGCACCTTCCAAACACCCTTCACCGCGCCCGGTGCGCTCAATGTGCGCGCTTATGCCGACGACCTACGCTGGCAGGGCGGTGCCTCCGCCGTGATTGGGCTTCTACCGTGGGAAGAGCCACCCACCACCCCCAACCGCAGTCCTGACTATCCCGACATCGCCGCACGCCGTATGGGACTGCTGGTCGAAGGCGGTACCGACCTCCAGCGCGCCCCTTACCGCGCAACCCAAACGGGCAACACCGTGTTGGTGAATGTAGACATTCCGCGCTATCAACCGGCTAACGAGGTGGGTTATAACTCGGTGGCGCGGATCTATGTCGACTCCAACAACAACGGGCGTTTTGATGGCTTGGAGAATGTGTTGGTGCCGGGCGTCAATCAGGGACGCGTGGAAGCCTACCGAGACCTCAACACGCAAGTGCGCGTCCAGAGAGACCCACGCCTCGTGGTGGAGGAGCAGGTGCTGGACTTCGGCTCACTCCCAGGCGGTTTTGGATTCAACTGGGGCATCCTGTTCGCGAATCATCCGAACTCACAATTCCGCCCCGATGCGCTCGGTAGCCTGTTCGCACCTTTCTGGAAACCTATCACCGTCCGCAACGAGGGCAACATCAACCTGTTCCCTGTCTATCTGGGCAAGGCTTTCAACAGCCCATCGGGAACCGTTTCGCTCTTCGGCGACATCGTGAGCAACAACGCGGGGCTTCCTGCATGGACGAGCGTGGTCAGCACCTTAGACCCGCGCTTCTTCCCACAGCCACACCCGCGCTATCCAGCAGGTCAACCCTACCCCATCTTGCAGAAGCCGCAGGTGAACGACTTCTCGCCGACAGTGCTGGCGACTCCCGCCATCCCACCGCGCCGCAACCAGAACGAGCAGTACGACCCGCCTGTGAAGCCTCAGGTGTCGGTCGCTATCCCACCGTTCCAGCCGATGGGCACCTACGCCCAGCGTGTGGCGCCTTACTGGGATGCAAACGGGGGCACCCCCGGTGTGGTAGGATCGGGCGAACCGTTCGCAACGCCCACGATGCAAGTGGTGGTGCGTGTGCGCGAGACCCAACTCACGGGTAGCACCAATCGGGGCGTCCAGCCGATGATTGACCCCGTACCTGCCCCTAATACCGCCCGCCTGAGCAACCTGATGCCGACCGCCATCCGCAACCCACAAACAGGGGCACTCCATATGTACTGGAGTAGCAACCGTGCGAACCCGAATAACCCCAACGCACTCTTCCTGTACAAATCCACTCTGCGTTGGAACCCCGTCCTACAGGATGGAGTACGGGTAACCAATGGCTGGTCGCCGTTCGCGCTTACCCAGTGGTG
>JBDNDR010000219.1:0-4150 GCA_046718995.1 Fimbriimonadales bacterium | reverse complement strand
TGAATGCTTGCCTTGCTCAAACTTACAAAACGATGCGTAAGCGGAGAGTCTATTTTTGGTTCGGGTCGATAAGTCTAATCGCAGTCGCTCTGCTGGTCTTTTCAAGCCTGCAGAGTGATTGGCGTGCCCATTTCGGCGAACTGGTTGCCTTGGGCATCTTGGCGCTCTTGGCTGAGACGCTCCTGCTCCGCTATCCCCATCGTGGAAGCTATACAGGAGACGGAATCTGGCTGAGTGTAAGTACGCCGATTGTTGTAGCCGCCATTGTAATCTATGGCTGGCATGTCGGTCTCTGGCTGGAGGCGATTGCCACCTTCGGGGCAGGTATCTTCACTGCGAGCATCAGAGGCTCACACTGGCGTTGGGTCTGGCTCAATACCGCACAGAGTGTCGTCAGTGCGTTTGTAGCCGGGTTCACTGTCCAACACATCGTCCCTGCGGTCAACTTGCATGCGCCTCATACCCTTCTCCTTGCAGTGCTGTTGGCTCTGCTAACATACAACGCAACCAACATTCTTTTGGTATCTTTGACCTATGCGCTTACCTACACTAAGCGGTTCCGTTGGGTTCTGGGCGAGTCGCTCAGTGGTCTCCCGCGCGAGACACTCACCCTACTGCCCGTATCTCTGCTGGTGACGGTGATGCTCAGTGTGATGGGTGTGGCGGGACTGATTGTCGTATTAGCACCTTACCTGGCTGTTCGCCAAGCCTTCCTGTTATGGATGCGCCAATACGAGCTGTACCACCAGACGATTCGCAGTTTGGGCTTTTTGATTATGCGCGCGCACCCCTACACAGGAGGACATCTCCTACGGGTGGCGCAGTGGGCGCGTCGCGTGGCAGAGCGGATGAACCTACCCCCAGAGCGTTGCGACCTTGTCTACGAGGCAGCATTGCTCCACGACATCGGCAAGACCGTATTAGACGAGCGAATATTGAACAAACCGGGCAAATTAGACCCTGAGGAATGGCAACTTATCAAACGACATCCCCAGTTAGGCGCAGAGGTCTTGAGTGGGACGCCGTTTCTCAAGCCGATTGTGCCCTGGATTGCCTATCATCACGAGCGCCCCGATGGCAAAGGCTACCCTTACGGACTGCAGGGCGACCAAATCCCTTTGGAGGCGCGCATCATCGCAGTCGTCGATGCATTTGATGCCATGATTGGCGGTGAGGCGCCCAGCCAACAGCGTCAATACCGACGCAGTCTCACCTTAGAAGAGGCACTGGCAGAATTAGAGCGTAGTGCAGGAACCCAGTTTGATGCGGAGGTCGTGCGCGTGTTCAAGGAAGTAGTGCTTGAGAACCAGAAACCGTCTACTGCCTTAGCGGAGGCACTACCGTGAGCGGAATTTGGTGGGCTTTAGGTGTTTCTGGGTTCTCGTTAGCTGTGCTTGGCTACTATGCTTTCATCTACCTGCCCGCTCAGTTGCATCGCTGGCGTTGTGCGGGACTGAAAGCGCTTAGCCAAATCGTGGTGCTTCGCACGGGTGGGCGCTACGGCAAGCCTGAACCGATGGTCTCACTCGCCTCGCATATCGCTTTAGAGTTGGGACTCTCCCTTCAGGAGCGGCGACGGTTGGAGCTTGCGGTCTATCTAAGGGACATTGGAATGGTCGGTATTCCCTACAATGTCTTGAATGCTCAAGAGCGTAGCTCTACCGAGCAGATGGTGTTTGAGCACCACCCCGAGATGGGTGCGGCGATTGCCGAGCAGATACCGGGGTTAGGTGGCACAGCCCCCATCGTGCGCTATCATCACGCGGTGTACAGTGAGCAGACGGATGCCCCTATTGGAGCTCTAATCCTCTCAGCACTGGAGGAGTTCCTGAGCTTGAGTGATAAGGCGGGCATTGAGCAGGCGCTCGCCACTCTGCGCGGAGGTGCGGGCGAGCGCTTCCACCCTGAGGTTGTGGAAGCGCTCTGTAAGGTCGTTCGTACGCGTACCCACTTGTGGGGGCTACCGTTAGACCGCGCCGCTGCGCTCTGGCTGTAGCACGATTCGCTGGAAGATTTGGCGCGCCTCTTCGTACAGCTCATAGGGTACCAGCTTGAGGTTGCGCACGGCGGTGGTCAAAGGCACTGCAACAACCTCCACACCGTGAAGTGCGGTCATATAGCCGAACTGTTCCATACTGACCAGTTCCGCTGCCTTCAAGCCCAGCCGTGTCGCCAGCACGCGATCGAACACTGTGGGGGGTCCTCCACGCTGGATGTGCCCAATCACGGCGTCCCGCGTCTCAATTCCCGTAATCTCCTCAATATAACGCGCGACCCGCGAACCGACTGCACGCTCCTTGAGCACCACATGCCCAAAATCATCCAGCACGACGGGCTGGTCGGTCTGGGCGAAAGGTAGTTCCACACCCTCCGAGACGACCACCAAGCCGTAGTGCTTTCCCCCGTGATAGACCTGCTGGAGGTGGTGGCACATCGCGTTCAGGTCTACAGGGACTTCGGGGATGAGAATCCAGTCGGCGCCGCCACCAATACCGGCATACAAGGCGACCCAACCGGCGTGGCGTCCCATCACTTCCAGCACGATGATGCGGGCGTGCGACTTAGCGGTGTCACGGAGTCGGTCTAACGCTTCCACTGCGACCGAGACCGCGCTGTCGAAGCCGAAGGTGAAGTCGGTGCCGCCGAGGTCGTTGTCCATCGTCTTGGGTACGCCGACCACAGGCAGGTGATGTTCTGCGTACAGGCGTGCGCCCACGCCCAGTGTGTCCTCACCGCCGATGGCAATCAGCGCGTCCAAGCCGAGCGCGTGATAGTTGTCCAGCAAACGCTGGAGGTCTTGTTCGTTCTTGAAAGGGTTCGTTCGCGAAGTGCCCAGTATGGTGCCGCCCTCGCGAATAATCTCATCCACACGCTCTTCACTGAGCGGGACGGTCAGCCCCTGCACCAGCCCCTTCCAACCTTGAAGGATGCCGACAGGGGTATGCCCGTCTCGAATCAGGCGCAACGTTGCGCCCCGAATCGCGGGATTCAGTCCGGGGCAATCGCCCCCTCCAGTCAGAATTCCCACTCGCATATAATCGCCTCCTATTGAGTATGTCCCGTGCGAATCGGGGCAAAAGGGTGAGTATCTCCCCAGCCTGTATTATACACCACTGCAGGCTTGTCAAGAATGGAAGGCACAGACGCACCAGTGGCTAGGGCAAGCCGTAATAAAGTCTGCTCTAAAACTCAGGCACGAGTAGGCTATAATATGGATGGAGGTAGTCTCTATGTACCGATGGATTGTACTGAGCTTGTTGACCCTATCCTGTTGGAGCCTCTGGGCGCAAGAGCGTGTGTCAGCGCCGAACCTGCCCGACTCCACCGCGGCACAGGAACGCGAAGTGTTGATGCAAATAGCGAATCTGCTGTCTAAAGGCGATTTTGATACCGCAAGCACCTTAACGAAGGCGGTTGCCGTCCCTAACACTATCCGAATCTACGCCAGTTGGACGACCATCCCCGTGGAACAGCGCAACGCGTTCCGCGAGGCGGCCATGGAAGCGATAGAGAACTGGAAGCGCGCACTGGGGAATCAGCCCAAACTGGAATGGACGGACGACGAGGTCAACGCCGACATCCAGATTGTGTTCGAGGAGGATGTTGCGGAGATTACGGGCGGTCAGTTCCGCCTGATGCATGGCAAAGCGCGCTTGAACCTATCTTCGGAAGGGGGCAATAAGCGTCGTGTGCGTGCCCGCATCGCCACTTACATTCCCTACACCGAGTTGGCGCAAAGCCCGAAAGCGATTGCACACCTCGCAGGTCAGGCGGTGGGCACCTATCTGGGTCTTGCCGAATCGACCAAAGATGACGAGATTATGGGTCCCGTGTGGAACAGCGAAGACCTACCCACCGCGCCCACAGCGAACGAGGTCGCCCAAGTGCGTGCGCTCTTGCAAGCGCGCACTACCCTGATCGAGTTTGCCAACCGACGCGTTCAAGTCTATCTGCCTAAACCGAAGATAGTGATCAACGAGCTGGAGTACGACTTCGGCAATACAACGCAAGGCGAGGTGGTTCGGCATGCTTTTCGCGTGCGCAACGAGGGCGACGCCCCACTGGAGATCGATGCCCGCCCCAGCTGTGGCTGTGTGACTCCTAAGGTGGACCGTGTGATTCCTCCGAAGAGTGAGGGCGTAATCGAGGC
>JBDNDR010000218.1:0-4157 GCA_046718995.1 Fimbriimonadales bacterium | reverse complement strand
ACTTATGACCCGCTCAACCCGCCGACTTTGACCAGTCTGCGCAACCGTGCCCTCGCCTACCAGAATGCGGCGATTCTGCACGAGAAGGGCGTGACTTTCGCTTTCACGACGGAGGGGTTGGGCGACCCTGACCGCCTGCTTCGGAACATCCGCACGGCTGTCCAAAACGGGCTGCCTCGGGAGAAAGCGCTGGAAGCCCTCACGATGGTTCCTGCGCGCCTGATGGGGGTTGACAATCGCCTCGGTTCCATCGCAAAGGGCAAGCTCGCCAGTTTCGTGGTGGTACAAGGCGAGCTGTTTGAACCTCGTGCGCAAGTGCGCTTCGTGTTTGTGGATGGGAAGCGTTTCCGAACCGATACAGGCACTGTGGCGAGTGCGTCTCCTGCGCCGCGCTTCCGTGCCCCGCGTAATTGGGATGCCGAGAATACTGCCAGCCAGCTGGAAGCCTCATGTTGTTATGAGCATGCGCGCGGGGGCGTGCTGACCCATATGCAGAGCCACGACCACGAAGCCCACGCATGCGAAGACTACTGCACAGACCATCTGACGGCGGGTGTGCCCCCGCGCCAAGACACGCCGCGTGAACCCAGCCCCTCGCCTGCTGAACGCCAAGATACCCCGAGTGGTCAAGGTGAGACAGGCTCCGACGAGTCGCCCCAGTTCCCGCGTGTGAATTTGGAGCCACTGATGCCCCCACCTGCTGACGAGCATAACACTTGGCTCATCCGCAACGCCACCGTGTGGACGATGGCACATCCGACCCCTCTACCCAATACCGATGTGCTGGTGGTGGATGGGCGGATACGCGCGGTGGGGAAGAATTTGACTGCCCCACCGAACGCCCGAATTATCGATGCTACGGGCATGCACCTCACCCCAGGCATGATAGACTGCCACTCCCACACGGCGATTAGTGCGGGTGTGAACGAAGGCACGAATGTCTGTACAGCGGAGGTACGGATTCAGGATGTGATCAATCCCGAAGACACCAACATCTACCGCCAGCTGGCGGGTGGCACGACGGCGGCGCTGATGCTTCACGGCTCGGCGAATGTGATTGGCGGGCAGAGCATCACCGTCAAGTGGCGTTGGGGTAAGAGTGCCGACGAGATGGTCTTCAAAGAGGCACCTGCGGGTATCAAGTTTGCGCTGGGCGAGAATGTCAAGCGCTCCAACTTCCGCGCCGAGACCCCACGCTATCCTGCCTCGCGGATGGGCGTGGAACAGGTGATCCGCGAGCGGTTCCTCGCCGCTTTAGACTACAAGCGTCACTGGGAGGAGTACCGCGCAGGCAAGCGTCCGTTACCACCTGCCCGTGACCTTCAGCTGGATGCACTGGTGGAGATTCTGGAAGGGAAGCGCCTCATCCACTGCCATAGCTACCGTCAAGACGAAATCTTGATGCTCCTACGCGTGTGTGAAGAGTTTGGCGTGCGCGTGGGTACGCTCCAGCATGTGTTGGAAGGTTATAAGGTCGCTAACGAGATTGCTCGGCACGGCGCGGGGGCTTCCTCCTTCTCCGACTGGTGGGCGTATAAGATAGAGGTCTACGATGCGATTCCCCACAACGGCGCGATTATGTGGGAACGCGGAGTCGTAGTGACCTTCAACTCGGATAGTAACGAGCTGGCACGCAGGCTCAACACCGAGTCGGCTAAAGCGGTCAAGTATGGGGGCGTGCCCGAAGTGGAATCGCTCAAGTTCGTCACGCTCAACGCGGCGAAGCAGTTGGGTGTGGAGCGCTATGTCGGGTCCATAGAACCGGGCAAGCATGCCGATTTGGCGCTCTGGAGCGACCACCCGTTGAGTGGCTACGCCGTCTGCCAGAAGACCTTTGTGGATGGCGTGCTCTACTTTGACATAGAGCGCGACCGTGCTTGGCGTCAGAAGATGGAACAGGAGCGCGAGAGCTACCTCAAAGCCTTGCGCCCTGTCTCGCTGTTTGACCGCCCGGAGCAACCTGAGCGTGCGCGTCCCCAGTCCACGACCTCTGAGCGGGCGCCCCAGCAAACTGTCAGCATCGCAGGCACTTGGCGCGGGAAAATCTTCGGGGCAGACCCGCTCCCACCTGAGGGCATCGAGTTCACCCTCGTGATTCAGCAGGAGGGCAACACGCTCAGTGGGACTTTAGAGACCCCTCTGGGTAGTCAGCCGTTCAGTGGTGTACCGTTTGACCCTGCCAGCAACACGCTCCAGCTCACCGTAAGCGCTCAGGGGATGACTTTCACAGTCTCGGCGACTGTGGAGGGCAACCGGATGACGGGTACCATCTCTGCGATGGGCTTCTCGTTCAATATGCAAGCGGAGCGCGTGCCCAACTCGTAGTATCCGCTGGAGGGCGGCACTTAGCCGCCCTCCAGCCCTATCCGAAAGGTTTCTGGATTTTTTGGAACAACCCCCTCAAGAACGGCGTCTACAATTCCGACAATCCCTTTCGGAACAGAGCAACCTGTTTTACAGGTTGACGAGAGAGATAATCAACCTTATGCAGATGGAGGACTGTAATGCCGAGGAGAAGTAAGACCGAGAAGATTCCTGTTGAAGAGCGTCCCGTTCCGATTAGCACGGCGAGTTACCTGGTGGGCGTGGAGACCCACACCCTACGCTATTGGGAACGCGAATTTGCCGAATATTTGAACCCTGTCCGCACCTCTGGGGGACAACGCCGATACCATCGCGACGATATTGAAGTCCTCAAAGAAATCAAGCGCCTCCTGAAAGATGAACTGTACACCATCGCAGGAGCGAAGCGCATCCTCTCCCAGAAGTTCGGTGTGCGTAATCCAGAAGGTCATGGCAAAAACGGTACGCATGGGAAAAAAGCAGTCAAGGTAAAGGCATAGTACTGGATTGTGGAGGGCGCCGATGGAACAGAGTGTGAGCGGAAGCGGATTCGCCTTATATGTTGAGTGTCACCCCGACCAGACCGCCCTCCCTGAGGCGTTCTACCAGTTGGCAGGGGGACAGTTTGAGCAAGCCTACCAGCAGTTCCACGCATGGTTGGAGACACACCCTCACGACGAGTGGGCTTACGAGGGAGCAATCGCGTCGCTCCTCCAGCAGAATCGTTGGGACGAAGCGCAGACGCTGACGCTGAAGGGGCTGGAGCAGATGCCCGGCTCGCATGTCCTACGCGCCCGTGCGACTTGGCTTTTGGTCTATCAGATTCGCGAGCGCGAAGCTTACCCCCTCGTCAAAACGCTGCTTGAGGAGGGGTATCAGAACCGCCTCTGGTTAGAAGAGGTGGTGCTTCCCCTGCGCAATCACCTTGTTTGTCTATCGGGTGATAAGCGGTTCCCGACCCCAAAGAATCTCTCGCGCAAAGCCTTTCGGCGCCAGTTGAACGAGCAAATCCAACTGCTGGAACACTGGCTTGCCCGCCACCGTGTTGCCCTGCCTGAGGAGCCTGTTGGCACACGCATCAGTTTGACGATGATTGTGCGCAACGAGGCGGAGTTCTTAGCGGAGTGTCTACAGAGCGTAGAGGGCGTGGTGGATGAGATTGTAATTGTAGACACCGGTTCCACTGATGATACGGTGGCGATTGCCGAACGGTTCGGTGCCCGCGTTATCCACAGCCCTTGGCAGAACGACTTTGCTCAAGCGCGCAATGTGGCACTCCAGCATGCCACGGGCGATTGGGTGCTGGTGCTGGATGCCGACGAGCGGTTGACTCCTGAGTCGCGCGCTAAGATTCTGGACGCAGTGCGCCACCCCCAGTTCGTTGGCTACTATATGGACATCCTCAACTACACCTCCGATGATAAGTACGCGGGGATGTTCCAACACCGTCTGGTGCGCCTGTTTCGGCGCTTATCGTGGGCGTGCTGGGAAGGTGCTATCCACGAACAGATCCTGAACAGCCTGCAGGCACGGGGGGGACGCCCTGCAACTCTGCACGGGGCGCAGATTCTCCACTATGGGTATCACAAGCAGGTTGTCCAAGAGCGCCGGAAAGCCCAACGGAATGTCGCCCTGTTAGAGAAGGCGTTGGAAGAGAATTCGGACGACCCGTTCCACTGGTTCAATCTGGGCAACACCTACTACGTTGAGGGCGATCACGAACAGGCTGTCCCATACCTCAAGGAAGCGTGCGAGCGTCTCGGCGGGCATGAGGATTTCGCACCCTTCTGTTGGAGCCTATACATTGAAAGCCT
>JBDNDR010000217.1:0-4173 GCA_046718995.1 Fimbriimonadales bacterium | reverse complement strand
CCTAAAGTACTCACGACCCAGCGCTGTGGGAGTACTTGACCACTTCCACAGCCTGGGTCGTAATCATCCCCTCCGCGACCATCGTATCCAGCACCTGCAGGAGGGCATCAATTTTTTCTACAGTGTCCACAATCTCAATCACGATAGGCAGGTCTTCCGAGAGGCGCAAGATGTTGGCAGTATGGATACGGCTATTGGCACCGTAGCCTGCGATGCCCCGAAAGACCGTCCCCCCAGCTAATCCCATCTCCCGCGCCTTGAGCAGGATTGCCATATAAAGCGGTTGCCCATGCCAGCGGTCTGCCTCACCGATATAGATGCGCAACTGTTTCGCTTCACCTGTGATTTTCATGGTTCCACGCCTCCTATCAGGACACGCGCCAGCGCAATCCCGAGAATGACAGCAATCAGCCCCAACACCAAGCTACCCATTAGGTTGAGACTGGCTCGAAACCACAAGCCCTCCTGTATCAGTCGAAAGCTCTCGTACTCGTAGGTAGAAAATGTGGTGAACGAGCCGAGAAACCCAATCGCAACCAGCTGACGCCATTCAGGTGCCCAAGTGAAATGGAGCGCCAAGGTCATAAACACGCCAAGCAGGAAAGAGCCGATGATGTTGATGACCATCGTCTCGTAGGGAAAGGTCGGGCCCAGTCGATCTGCCAGCCATCCACCCAGCCAATAGCGTAGGTTTGCCCCTAAGAATCCGCCCAGCCCTATAATTAGCGCAGTACGCCACATGCTGGGGATTAGCATACCCAAGAATTGATGAAGCCCCCTCGTGATGAGGGGGCTTGGTTCAGCGTGTGCTGGGCGGGGCACCGCCGCCCGGAACCGGTGGTGCCGCTTGCACTTCGCCTGCCCGGCCATCGCCCTGAACACCACCAGCGACGAAGTTTCGGTACAGCAAGAAGCCCGCAATCAGCACAACCGCGACGATAATCGCAATCACAACGCCTGATGGAAGCTCTTGTTTCATAGGGGGTACTCCCTTAGCGCCCTGCCTCACATTCGGCGCGAGTGGCATAACGCACATCGCTGAGCAGGACACCGTAGTATCCCTTCTCGTAGTCGGGATAGCCTGCGGGCGAGTCGGAGGCACGTGCCCACTTGGAGTGTCCATCCGCGTACACAAAGTTCATCCCACCCTGATGGCGAGGACGCCCCTGATAGAACTCCCAACCGTTGCGACCCTCGGGCCAGTAGCGCATGAAGTTCTGCGGGTCAGCCGGTCCTCTGAGGCAGATCGACCAGCTGTAGATATAGTTGTTGTCCGCAATGATACCGATGTTCGCTGGCTCCTGCAGCTGGGCTAAAGCCGTGGGAAGGGGGACACCGTTCGCGCCAGCGCGCCCGAATACAATCTCGTTCAGACCGTACTCGGCGAATGGCACGATTCGCGGGCTATTTGCGCCACGCCCACACTCCCAGAGTGCATAGGCCGCGATAAAGGTCGTTCCTGCATAGCTGGGACAATCAAAAATGCCTCCGTTCTTAATGTAGGGGAAGAGCATTGTCGCCCAGTGCTGACGAGGTTGGTTCGGGTTGTTTGTGAAGTAGCCAGTTTCTGCACACCCCCCCGGCCAAGGCTGAGGGAAGAAGGTCTCGTCGTAATCTTGCACATACATCATCACGGCGGTACCTATCTGGCGCGTGTTGCTCAAACACTGGGTCTTTCGAGCACTTTCACGCGCTTGGGCAAAAACAGGGAACAGAATCGCCGCTAAGATGGCGATAATCGCAATCACAACCAGCAGCTCAATCAGCGTAAAGCCGTGCTTGTAATACCTCATCGTATGTCCTCCTCAGGCATAAACTCATTAGCCTGTTGTAATTCCAATTATAGCACAGAAAATGCGTTTCGTGCAACCCGCGCCCCCCAACGAGGTATACTCATACCCGAAATGTTGCCAGAGGAGACCATCGCCCTGCCGGAAGAGCGGGTCAGTTTTGAGCGTGAGCGCGGGGTCAGTGCCATCAGTGTCTCGCCGGAGGTGACCTACCTCTTCGTGCGCGTACCCGACACGAGCGACATCCCGCTCAAACGCCAGCAGATTCTGGATAGCCTCCACCAGGCGAACATCAGTATCTTTCTTATCAAGCTCCAGAGGCAGGGGCTGAGTTTCGCCCTACACGCCGCCGATACCGAACGCACCTGTGCCGAGTTAGAGGCGCGCGGATACCACCTCACTGTGCGCCCGCGCCGACGCATGGTCTCCATCTTCGCACAGAACATGCGGGAACTGCACGGGGTACTCGCTCGCACCGCCGAAATGCTCTACGAGCTGGGGGTCGCCATCGAGCAGATTAGCGATGCCCATAACCGACTGACCCTGCTCATCGATGCAGACCACGCACCTGAAGTGGTCAATCGCTTGCGTAAGGCGTTCCACCTGCGTGAGGACGCCGTGCGTTGGAATCCCTGAGGGCAAGACACGATGAGGATACGCGTACTCAAGTTCGGAGGAACCAGCGTCGACTCGCAGGAGCACCGCTACTTGGCGGCGCGCAAGGTCATCCAGTGCCTCGAAGCGGGCGCTCAGCCTGTGGTCGTGGTGTCGGCTATCGGACGCCGCGGCGCGCCCTACGCTACCGACACGCTCGTCGACTTTCTGCAAAGCATCGACCCCACCATCCCACCCCACCCTCGCGAGAAAGACCTGATGATGGCGTGTGGCGAGATTATCTCCACGGTCATCATGGCACAGACCCTGCGCACGCTCGGCTACCATAGCGTGGCGCTCACAGGCAACCAAGCGGGCATCATCACCGATAATGAGTTCGGCAACGCCCGCATTTTGGAAATCAACCCAACGCCCATCCTACGCTGTCTGGAGCAGGGCTGGATTCCCGTCGTGGCAGGCTTTCAAGGCGTGACACGAGGCGATTCGATTTTCCACCGAGGCTCCATCACCACGCTGGGGCGCGGCGGGAGTGATACCACCGCCGCCGCACTGGGCGCCGCACTCCAAGCCGAAGCGGTGGAAATCTATACCGATGTGGACGGCGTCAAAACCGCTGACCCCGATTTCGTGCCCGATGCGCCCACTTTGCCTGAGGTGTCCTACGAAGAGGTCGCCGAAATCGCGCACCAAGGGGCACGCGTGCTCCATCCCCGTGCGGCGGAGATTGCGATGGACTACGGGATCCCGCTCTGGGTCAAGTCCACCTTCAGCGATGAGCCGGGCACACGCATCGTCACCAGCACCGACGACATCCACCGCATCACCGGCGTGACCCACACAGGCAAACTCGCTTACCTGAGCTTCTACATCCCCTACCCCGAACACAAGGCGCAGATTGAACTGGAACTCTATCGGCTGATGGCGCGGGTTGGGGTCAACCTTCAGGGAGTTGGGGTCGACGAGCAGGGGGTCGGGTTCGGCTTCCCGCGCGAGTACTGGCACACGGTGCGCACCACGCTGGATGGGCTGGTCTTGCCATTAGGTGACCCGACGACCTTCTACCTGCTCCAGTTCGGGGATACGCCCAGCGACCTCTGCAAAATCCAGCGCAACATGCTGGAGAAAGCCGGGTTCACAGGCGACCGCCTACGCACCATCCCCATCACCATCGTAGAGGGTTGCACGATGGTCTCGCTCATCGCACAGGGCTACAGCCATCAGCCCGGTGTGTTCGCAACGCTCTATCAGACGCTCACCTCAGCAGGGATTCCCGTGTGGCAGACCGCCGACTCGGAGCTGTCGCTCTCGTGCATCATTCCCGAAAGTGAAGTAGAAAAGGCGGTGAAACTGATCCATGACCGATTCGCGCTCAGTGCCTCCCCCCGATGAGGAGATGCAGGCACCCGAAATCCCACCACGTCCAACCCTGCCCGAACCGCCCAAGATAGAGTTCGAGCGTCCCAAACTCCCTCAAGGTCCATCGCCCCAGTTCACTGGCACCACCAAAGCGATGAGTCTCGCTTTCTCCATCGGGTTCTCACTGGCGGGTCCAGTGGTCTTGGGCGGACTGGTGGGCTATTGGCTGGATGGACGCTTCAACACCAGTCCCACCCTCACGATGGTGTTGGTGCTGGTTGGTGCTATCACTGGGTTGGTACAGCTGATTCGGACGGTCAACCGTCTCCAAGCCGACGAGGAGCGCAAGCAATGAGTCTGATGGATAGTCCTGCGCTACTTGCTAAGACCGTCGCCCGTTGGACGCTTGTGC
>JBDNDR010000216.1:0-4184 GCA_046718995.1 Fimbriimonadales bacterium | reverse complement strand
TGGCTCGGTTGAGCCTTACCGCTGGACGGTGCAGATGAATCGCTTCGGGGCGGTTGAGCCGTCCCACTGAACGGCACTACCGTGTCGCTCTGGCTCGGTTGAGCTTGGGCAAGCACCTGTCCATCGGAGACGACAGGGGTATCGGGGGGCAGTGGGGAGGGTTCCCCTTCCCCCTGCGGTGCGGGCGAACTGTTCGCTGAACTCAGTTGAGCCACCTCGGTGCCGGGGCGCTGGGGCGACCAGATTAAGATTGCAAAGCCCACCATCAGTCCGATTGCCAGGGCGGGCGCCCAGAGGGGATACCAGAACCAGCGTGGGCGCGCCTTCTGCGCGTTCATCTTCTCGGCAATCTGGCTCCACTGCAGACGCATCGGCGGCAGCGGCTCGGAACGCACCGATTGAAGCACCTGTTGATAGGTACGTTCCAACGCATATTCCTGCTGACAGTGGCTACACTGCTCCAGATGGGTCTTCAGGTTGGGCGGAAGTTCGCCCGATCCTATCTCCAGCCACTCCACAAACTGCTCGCAAGGGTTCTTCATTCAATCTCACCTATCGCACGAAGCAACGGTTCCAGTTGAATCTTGAGGGCGCGGCGGGCACGCATCACGCGCAGTTTGACCCCACCGACGGTCGTGTTAAGGACTTCAGCCATTTGGTCATATTCCATCTGTTCTATATCGCGCATCAGGATTAGTTGGCGCTGCGGTTCGGGGAGCTGGTTCAGCGCTGTATAAAACGCCTCAAGGAACGCGTTCTCTTGGACGACCTCTTCAGGGTCAGGTGGGTGGTTATGGGTCATCCACGCCAGTTTGTGGTCTGCCTCGCGCTGGAGGAGCACCTGCCGACGCTGGCTCTGGCGCGCGCGGTCTGTGCAGAGGTTCATCGCAATCCGTATCAACCATGTGCTGAACTGGCTCTGCTCCTTGAACAAATGGAGCCGTTCAAACGCCTTCAGGAACACATCCTGCACGATGTCTTCCGCCTCGTCAAGGTTGCGGACTGAGCGATAGACCATGCGGAACACCACCTGACGATAGCGTTGGAACAGCTCTTCCATCGCCTCCGTGTCGCCTGCACGGGCACGCGCCACTAACTGCTCATCGCTGAGAGTGTGCGTGGTGTAGCCCCCGAGTAAGTCGTCCATAGTCAATACTCCCGCAGGTTCCATACCATCAGTCTGACGAGTCGGAGGTAGAAGCGTTTCTATGGAGCGTCACGCGCACGATGCGTCGCGTCGCTGGGGTAATCCGCACGCGTTCGGCGATGGTGTAGGACGGGATCCACACAATCCCTTCGTCATCACACAGCAGAGGATGGAGCGCACGCTGGGCAGTGGGCAACTTACGGTCTATGTAGATTCGGCTCACCTTCTTGCTTTCGGTCATCCCCAGCGGTTGGAAGCGGTCGCCCGGTCGCCATGGGCGCACGCTGAGCGAACCGACCAGAGCATCAGCATCCATCACGGCTTCCCATTCCCCTGACGCTGTCGTTGGTGGGGTTGTGCCCTCGATAATCTGGCTCTCCAGCCACATGCCCACCTCAGCGAGGATAAGCGGATTGCCTATCAGCACGGGGTAGAGGTAGGGTACGGTCGGCGTTGGCTCGCTGTCGTGGCGCAGGGTGAGTGCGTCGGGGGTCACCACCACGCGCACCTGCTCACTCAGCTGCCACGAACTGGGTGCCCCCCAGATGGCACTGCGGCGGATTGCCTCTAAGATTTCAAAGGAGGGCAGTTGGAGCGTGCCCAACACAGGACGGAGCCACTCGCGCAGGAGCCGACGCTGTACCGCCGGATGGAACTGCGTGAAGGTGCGGAGCGGGATGGTCTCCTCGTCCAGAGTGCGTAGCAGGTCGCGAATCAGCGCATCCCACCACGCCTCCTCGTTCTCCAGAATGTCCGCCAGGTGGAGCAAGTGCCGGTCGAAGGCGGGCATCAGGTCGCGCAGGAGGGGCACCAGCTCGGCACGCACGCGTCGGCGCAGCTGGTGGGGGTCCAAGTTCGTGCTATCGAACACGGTGGGCAGGTGGTGCTGGGCGCAGTAGGCGTGGGTCTGCTCACGGCTGAGGTCTAAGGCTGGACGGATGATGCGCCCCCGCTGATAGGGCATGCCGCACAGCCCGCGCGGTCCGGTGCCACGCAGTAGGTTGATAAGGATAGTCTCGATCTGGTCGTCGCGGGTGTGGGCGGTCGCAATCGCCACCGCGTTCAGCTGGTCTGCCAGCCGCTCCAAGAAGGCGTAGCGTGCGTTGCGTCCGGCTTCCTCCACACTGATTCCGTGTGCCTTCGCCAGCGCAGGCACATCAACTCGTTCCAGATGCAGGGGCACTCCCAGTGAGGCGCACACCTGCTGACAGACAGCCACATCCTGGTCGGCTTCGAGACGCATCCCGTGATGGAGGTGCCCCGCGTGAACGGTGATGGAGAACTCCTCTTGGAGCCGGGTCATCAGGTGGAGCAGAGCGGTCGAGTCGGCGCCCCCCGAGTAAGCGACAATCACCACGCCCCCTTCCGCAGGGAGCATTGAGCGCTGGCTTAGGGTGGTGCGCACAATCTCTAACGGCTCATGCAACGGGGTCTCCCCCCTTAGTAAGCGCGCCAGTAGCGTCGGATGAGGTCGCGGGTCTTGCGTATCCCCTCAAGCGGGTCGCCCTCGCCCATGTATTCTATGGAGAGCGCGCCGTTATAGCCAGCGAGACGCAGGTAGCTCAGCATGCGCCCGTACTCTATCTGGCTCTCCTCGCCCCGCGAGTCGAAGGTTCGGCTCTTGGTATGCACATGGTACGCGTAGGGCGCCAGCAATCGGCACGAGTCGTACAAGCGGTCAGGGTTGCCGTTACCGAAGTCTAAACAGATACCGACCCAGCGTGTATCCAGACTACGCACCAGGCTCAGCAGGTTCTCGGCGCGGTGGGCGACGCCATCCCGGTTCTCCAATACGATTCGCACACGTCGCTTGCGTGCTTCGGGCAGGAGCCTTTGCAAGAACAGCCCCGCTCGCTCCAGATGAACCGTGTCATCTTCGCGCTCGTTCATGGAACCGCCCAGATGGAACCGCACCACCGGCGCCCCCAGAATCAGGGCAGACTGCAGACGCTCGATGCAGTCATCCATCCGCCGACTGAGGTTGACCTCGTCGTGGATATCGATGGGGGTGTGCGCCATCAGCCCTGTGATGGTCAGCCCGCCCCGAACGAGCATCTCGCGCAGGTTCTCTAAGGTGCGCGGGTGGAAGTTGGGCAGGTGGCGGTCGTTGAGGCTCACCCCCGGTATCTCTAACTCGTGCAGGAGCTGAGGCAGACCTTCTAAAGTCAAACTGCCTGCCTCAAAGAGCGGGTGCAAAGAGCGCGTTTCGCAACTCAGCAGGGGCGTGAGAGGGAGGGGTTGGTTCCCCCCTGTACGCTCCATCATCTCGCCCATCGTTTCCAGTCGCTCAAAGATGCCCCCAAAGCCCGTGCGCACCAACGAACGCAGTCCCTCACGCAAAAAGTCGCGGCGACTGGCTGAACGGTCGTTTCGACTCATCTGAATCTATTATACCGCAACGGCTGGGGGTCAACAGGAACTACGCTTTGTGCCCCGAATCGCCTGCCTATGATGCGGAACGCTCTTTTGGTAGGATGGCTCGGACTGGCAGGGCTAACTTTCGCCCTCCCGCAGGGTGATACGCGCCCCCTTCACGACCCTACCCGCCCGGTGGTAGAAATCGGGCGTGACTCTGTGGTGCTCCAGTACTTTACGGCAGTGCCCTGCGAAACTCGGGTTCAAATCCGTCAGAGCGACCTGCCCGCCACCGCATGGCGTCCCGCGAACCGACGGAGCGATGTGTGGGCAGGAGCCGATGTGCGCACCGTGGAAGGTGAGCCGGGCAAGCGCACTTATCACCGGATTCGCATCAACAGGCTCCAGCCCGGAAAACGCTACTACTACCGTGTGTACGACCCGAACCTCCAACCGACGGGTGAAGAGCGACGCTGGGGTGCCAATCCCCCGTGGCGACGCGAGTATGCCTTCGCGACCCTCGCCCCCCGCGGCTACAAGACCATCATCCACCTGCCTGTGAAGGTGCTACTGATGCCGAATGTGGTGAATGTACAATCCGCCTATGCAGACCCCACCAACCCTGCCCCACCGCCACCCGCTTTCACTCAAGAGCAGTTGGAGCGGATTAAGGAGGAATACG
>JBDNDR010000215.1:0-4188 GCA_046718995.1 Fimbriimonadales bacterium | reverse complement strand
CATGAGTCGCGCCCTGAACTGTTAGACCCAGATTTACAGGTTGCCCTCGTGGGCGTTGCGGCACAGCGCATCAAACAGTATGTTTACGAGTCGCCCGGTTTGCCCGAAATACGCGGTGCCTCTCAGCTGCTGGATGAGACGGTCAGCGAACTAGCAGACCGCGTTGTGGAGTCGCTCGGTGCGGAGATGATTCTGCAATCGGCTGCCTCCACTCTGATTTTCCTGGCGCCAGATCCAAGCGATTGGGCAACTCAGCTCAAGCGCGCCTTTTATGAGAAGACCCGAACCGCCTTTGTGGCATCCGCCGGGCACGAGCTGCCGCTGATGCAGATGGTGGACGACTATGCTGGGGCGATGCGCGGGTTCCTCTCGAGGGTCGATGCAGACCGTTATAGCGCCGAGATAGCACTCTATCCCGTGCTACCCTTTGAACAGCGGTGTCAGTTCTGCCGGACGCGCCCTGCCGAAGGCTTCACCGAGCTGCCAGATGGGCTGGAACCCATCTGCTACCCATGTCTGCTCAAACGGACGAGTGGGCGCGCGGGTCGGCGGAAAGAGGCACGCACCTTCGCCAAACAGATGGGACTGGAAGCCCAAATCCCGCCTTCCTTGAGCGAGTTAGTCCCCAGCACGGGGGAACATCGTCAGATTGCTTTTATCTACGGCGATGGGCGCAACTTCGGGCAAATCACCAAGAACCTCCAATCGCTTGCCCAGAGCCTGCAGTGGACAAACCGCGCACAGATTGTGGTGGAGTCGGCGACCTTGCTGGCGCTGGGCGCGAGCCTCAACGAATCGCTACGCTACGACCCCGATACCCAACTGGACTACTATCCCTTTGAAATCTTGGTGATGGGCGGGGACGACTTCAGCCTCTTCTGCTGGAGCCGACTCGCCCTGCGCTTCTGCCAGCAGTTCCTCTACTTGGCGGACTTAGAGTTCCAGAAGGGAGATGTGAGCCAGTGCATCGTCGGCGAGGTTCCTATCAGCTTCGGGATTGGCTGTCTGATCAGCGACGAGAAGACACCTGTGCGCTTGACGGTGGAGTTCACCGAGAAGGAGTTGCTCAAATGGGCGAAGAAGCCTATCAACAAGTTCGGTAAGGGTGCGGTAGCGATATTCACAGTCGCCTCTGCAGAGCAGATACCGGGCGATTTTGAGGCGTTCAGACAGCGTGCCTATGTCAAGCGTTCACGCGGCAAGGCAGGCGAAGTGACGGTGTACCTGACACGCTACCCCTACACCGCTGAGGAGCTGGATGCCCTCCTGAAGGTCGCTTGGCAGGTTCGGGATGAGATTGGCACGCTCCAGCGTCTGGTGCAACCGTTCGTGAATCAGCCCATTCTATCGGCGGTGTTGCACTATCTATATCAGGAGGCACGCGCCGCGCGTTCCCAACAGAACAGGCAGTCCTTCTATCAGCACTTGAACGCTCTCCACGCGCCTGTGCACAAGGAGAGACGCCCCGCCCCCACACAGGACGGAACTGAGGTAGAGGCGTTTTTTGTGCCGATGTGGGACTTGCTGGACGCCGTCAAAAGTTTACGTTGAGGGAGAGCCAACCATGAGACCGTTCCGTATGGAACTGAGCGTCACATTGAACAGCGACCTCCACATCGCTGGAGCCGGTCGGAGCCTGCTGCTGATCGACCGCTGTGTGGAGTTGGATTGGGAAGGTAAGCCTTATATCCCTGCTTATGTCGTTCGGGGGAGCGCGCGTGCCCTCTTGGAACGCCTGCAGGGCAGTTCCCAGTGCCGTCCACCCGACCCCGGACGGATGTGTCCGCTGGGCACGGAACTCTGCCTCGCTTGCCAGATTTTTGGCGGACCTGCTCAGCAGAGCCGAGTGTTTTTTGAGCCGCTCCGCCTTCAGGACGAGGTGCCTGTTGTTTTGGATATGCGCACGGGCATCGGAATCAATCGTCGGCTGGGCACTGTGGAGGCAGGGCGCCTCTTTTTCACCGAAACCGTGCCCCACGAGCGATATGCGACCTTTGTGGGCAGTGTCTCCGGCTGGCTGGAGCGCGAGCAGCTGGGGTGGCTGATTGCATCGCTCAAGCTCATCACCCATCTGGGTACCGACAAATCGCGGGGGCTGGGGCGGGTTCAGACGATCGAAATCCGAAGCCTGGAACTGCAGACCGACACGACCTGGCAAGCCATAGACCCCAACGCCTTACTGGAGGAGGTGCCCCTATGAGGTCGGTTCGAGTACAACTTGCCCTCCAGGAGCCTGTGGCAGTCGGCGATGGACTGATTACCAACCAGAATGTGCGACTCTCGCTGGACTATATTCCGGGCGGGGTGTTGCGAGGGGCACTGGCACAGTCGCTATTAGAAGCGGCTCACAAGCATTCCACCAGTGGGCGTGCGATTGCTAATCCGAACCTGAGCGCAGAGTTAGCCGAAGGGCAATTCCAACTGCTTCAGAGAGTTCGCTTCAGCCATCTGTATTCTTCCCCCCATAGCGCGTTGCCTGCTCCTGCTACGATGTTAAGATGTCGGGAGGATAGCACTCATCGGTACGATACTCTCGCCGCTTTGATAGGTCGCCGCTCTTGGGAGATGCAGTGCCCCGCGTGTGGAGGGCGTTTAGAACGCGACCGGGGCTACCTCTATCGTGCCGAAGATGGTTGGCGAGCCGCCTTCACCCCACCGAAACAGCAGTATCGGCGCCTGGGTATCAGTCGGCTCACTGGCGCAGTGCAGAGTGGCACCTTCTTCTACAATGTGGAGGCGATTCAACCCGTCTATGCAACACCCCATCAGGAATCGCTGAGCCGAGTCGTGTTTTCGGGAACGCTGACCTTTCTGGACGACGCCGATTACGAGCCGTTTAGGGAGTTGCTCCGTTGTGCCCTGCCATCGCCTGAACCTGAGCGTTGGGAGTTGCGTATCGGTTCGGCGCGTGCGCGTGGCTTCGGACGGGTTCAGATGAGCCTCCACGCAACCGAGCCTGAACCTGCCCCAGCAGAGCGGCTGAGACAGTTTCGTGAGTGGCTCGGTGAGCCAGTGTTCACCTTGATGGCGCACTCCCAGATTATTGCCTTCCACCGGGGACGCCCTGCCGACACGCTGACGCCTGAGGTGCTAAATGCCTACCTGCCCGGTCTGCCTTCCAGTGTACAGTGGATACCCGAAGCCACTCGGGTAGAGCGTGAGGGCGTCGGGGGGTGGTCGCAGGCGTGGGGGCTTCACAAACCGACCTATACAGCCTTTGCGCGCGGGAGTGTGTTCACCTACTCTTACGACCCCAGTC
The DNA here is from genome assembly GCA_046718995.1 of Fimbriimonadales bacterium. GTDB lineage: Bacteria > Armatimonadota > Fimbriimonadia > Fimbriimonadales > GBS-DC > CAKZQI01. The sequence continues at coordinate 929 of JBDNDR010000215.1, read as the reverse complement.
AGCAAGACGAGTTGGCTCAGTGGCTAAGCGTCCTACTCGACCGAGGAATCGGCGAACGCACTATGGAGGGCTACGGGCAGTTCGTAGTGTGTGGCGATGTCCACCGTGTTCACGCTTATCCTACAGCAGGAGGGACTTACGCATGAAAAAGCAACTCACACCTGAAGAGATCGATGAGCTGGTCTACGAGGCAGAGCGTATCGTGTCCAGTGTGCAGAGCCAGCTAGCAGGGCGCTCCAGCGAGACCGGGCGTAGCCAGATGTCCAACGCGATCGACGCCGCGCAACAGACTCGCTCCATCCCGATGTTTATCAACTGGGTGCGCTATCAGATGTCACGCGAGGAGTTTTGGAAAACCGCAGGGGACAACGGCAAAACACTGGGTCAGATGGTGAGCGACTTTGCCGAGCGTCTCAAGCAGGAGGCACAGGATGATGAAGGTCGTGAGCGTGCGCTGGAAAAGCTCACTCTGTTTCTGGGGTTTATGCGGCGTGCCCTGGTCGCCATCAAGCAATTGAATGCCATCCCTGCCCAGTTCAAAGGGGGTGGGCGTCCGTGAAGTGGTTCACCTTTGAGAATCGGCTCCATATCACCGCCGAGCTGGTGGCACAGACGGGCTTGCGTATCGGGGCAGGTGGCGAGACCGCCTTACCGACCGCTACCGACCTGCCTGTGATACGAACGGCTGATGGGACACCGTTTATTCCCGGCTCCAGCCTGCGTGGGGCAGTGCGTAGCCATGTCGAGCGGATAGTGCGCACCTTTGAACCGCAACTTGGCGAGGGTAGAGGCGCCTGCAACCCCACGCGCACGGCAGAGTGGTGCCTCACCAGCCAAGTAGTGAGTAGCCTGCGCAATAAGTCGGACTACGACGAGCAGGTTTACCAACGCTCGTGTCGGGTATGCCGTGTGTTCGGTTCGCCGTGGCT
>JBDNDR010000214.1:0-4200 GCA_046718995.1 Fimbriimonadales bacterium | reverse complement strand
AGATTGTTCTGGCGATGGGCGAGCCGTGCTTGCTGATAGGTACTCTCGGCGCGTACTTGGCAACTCCCAACGGCGAGCGAACGGCTTTAGGAGGCGATATCGATTTCACCACCCCCGAAGTGTTCCAGATTCAAGCTTTGCTCAGAGAAGCACGCAACCAAGGCACGAACTACGCGGTGATGGAGGTCTCCTCTCACGCCTTAGACCAAAAGCGCGCTGACGGCATCCACTTCTCAGCGGGGGTCTTCACGAACCTTACTCAAGACCACCTGGATTATCACGGCACGATGGAAGCCTATGCCGAAGCGAAACTGCGCCTCTTCACCGACTTCGCACACTGCACACCGAACGGTTTCCGCTCGGTGATTAACTTAGATGCCGAGTGGGGCGCGTGGTATGCTGAACGCGCCAAGGGCGACTTGTGGACTTACGGCACCAGCGAAGGCGCGCGGGTCAGGGCAGTGGATGTGGCGTACCGTGCCGATGGGATTCAGTTCCGCGCTGTGAGCGAGCAAGGCAACTTTGAGATGTTCACGAGTCTGCGTGCGCACTACAACTTATATAATGCGCTGGGGGCAACGGTGTGTGCCCTCAGCTTGGGCGTGCCTATCCCCGCAATCCAGCAGGGCATCGCTCAACTCACCCGTGTGCCGGGACGGTTTGAGCGCGTGCCGATAGAGACGCCGTTCGAAGTCTATGTAGATTTCGCCCACACACCGGACGCTTTGGAGCGCGTGCTTCACACTGCGCGCCAGCTCCATCCCACGCGCTTGACGGTGGTGTTCGGTTGCGGAGGCGACCGCGACCCGCTCAAACGCCCGAAAATGGGTGCCATCGCCGCCCAACTGGCAGATAAGGTCATCCTAACCTCCGATAACCCCCGAACGGAAGACCCGATGCAGATACTCCACCAGATTCTGGAAGGCGTTCCCACCGATGAGCGGGCACGGGTGATTGTGGAGCCAGACCGCCAGCGTGCCATAGAGATAGCGCTCAGCCAAGCCCAGCCGGGTGAGATTGTCCTCATGGCAGGCAAAGGGCACGAGGAGTATCAGATTATCGGCACCACTCGCTATCCGTTCAGCGACCGACAAGTCGTGCTCCAGTGGAGGGGAGTGAAAGAGGTATGAGACCCTTGAGCGTAGCGGAGATTATAGAATCGACCTCAGCGAAACCTGTCGGCATCGCACTGGTGGAAGGGCTTCCCCCAGTGAGTGGAGTCTGCACCGACAGCCGTCAGGTACAGCCGGGCGACCTGTTTGTTGCGTTGCGCGGCGAACGCACCGATGGGCATCAGTACCTCCAAGAGGTGTTCGAACGGGGGGCAGTCTCGGCGTTGGTGGAGTATGTACCGATTGGAGCGGAGGGGATGCCCCTGCTCAAAGTCGCCTCTACGGTGCGGGCTTTGGGGGAACTGGCACGCTACTACCGACGCAAGATGGGCACCCGTGTCATCGGCATCACCGGCTCCACAGGCAAAACCTCCACTAAAGAGATGATTGCCACCGCCCTTGAAAGCCAGCTTCTTGGCAAAGTGGCGCGCAGTGCAGGCAACTATAACACCGAAATCGGCGTGCCGTTGACCCTGCTCGGCTTGGAACCCCATCACGAACTGCTGGTACAGGAGATGGCGATGCGCGGGCTGGGACAGATTGCCTACCTCGCGGAAATCGCCGAACCCCAGGTCGGAGTGATTACCCAGATTGGCTGGGCACACTTAGAGATGGTCGGTAGCCGTGAGGGAATCGCTCAAGCCAAGTCCGAGCTGGTGGATGCGCTCCCTGAAGATGGGATTGCAATCCTGCCCCACGATGACAAGTACTATGAGTTCCTGCGCTCCCGCTGCCGCTGTCGGCGGATTTACACTTTCGGCAAACACCCAGAAACCCACGCTCGGTTGGTGGAGGCGCGCTTCGCACCCGAGACGACTGAGGGAACGGTCGTCCTTCAGGTGGAACCCGACAGGGAGCCAGTGAGCGTGTCAGTGCGCTTACCCTATCTGGGTGAACATATGTTGATGAACGCAACCTGCGCGCTGCTGGTAGCGACTGTGATGGGGTGCGACCCGGTGCGTGCGGCGCGGGCTTTGGAGAATGTGCAACTGCCCGAGATGCGGATGGCAATCCAGCCTCAGCGCGGCGGCTGGACGCTCATCAACGACGCCTATAACGCGAACCCCGATTCGATGCGCTCGGCGCTGGAAGTGCTGGTGCGTCAAGTGCCTGCACGCCGACGGATTGCGGTGCTGGGCGATATGAAGGAGCTGGGCAACTACAGTATGAGGCTCCACTGGCAGCTGGGACGGTGGCTGGCGACCCTGCCGCTGGACTATGTTCTGCTGGTGGGTACCGAAGTGCTATGGACGGCGGCTGCCGCCAAGGAGGGCGGATTCCCTGCTCAGCGCCTGCTCCACTGTGAAACCCCCTCGCACGCAGGCGAGTGGCTGTTGAACCATGTTCAGCAGGGCGACTGGGTTCTGCTCAAAGGCTCGCGCGCCGTGGGCTTAGAGCAGATTCTGAAGCTGTGTGTATAGTTTGGGCAGTCGCCCCCTGAGGGAGATTGGATGGCGATAGAGGTGCTTGTGGCGACGCTAACGGCTCTGCTACTTGGCAAGCCGGTCATTCGTGGGCTGGCACGCTTAAATGTGCGCCAGACCATCTACGCCTACGCCCCCGAGACCCACCGCACCAAAGAGGGCACCCCGACGATGGGAGGGTTCCTCATCCTGCTCGGGGTAGTGGCGGGGACGATTGCCCTCAGTGCCCAGCCAGAGAAGCGATTTGCCATAGTGCCCTTGTTGAGCCTGTTCGCAGGGGCGGCGCTGTTTGCGCTCATCGGTTTCGTGGATGACCACCTCATCCGACGCCTCACCGGACAGCGGGGACTGGAGTGGAAGACCAAACTGATACTGCAGCTGCTGGCGGGGGCAGGAGCGTTATGGATGGCGAGCCAAGTGCCCACCCTGCTTCAAGAGGCACCCTCGTCAGGGCAGATCGCACAGAGCTTCGCAATGGGACTGCTGGGGCTGGTGTGGCTGGTGGGCTGGGTGAACGCGTTCAACTTGACCGATGGTCTGGACGGCTTGGCGGGTGGGCTGTCGGTGATTGCGTTCGGTGCGCTGAGCCTTGTGGCACGCGATACCTACACCGCCACCACCGCTCTGCTATGGGCGGGTGCCTGTCTGGGCTATCTCTGGTGGAACACACACCCTGCGAAGGTGTTTATGGGCGACACCGGCTCGATGGCGTTGGGGGCGGCGTTCGGACTGCTAACTTGGCGTGAGATAACGCTGATGCCCTCGGTCAGCTACGCGCTCAACCTGAGTGTGGTCGGCGCGGTGTTCGCTATAGAAGTGTTGACGGTCATCATTCAACTCTCGGCGGTCAAGACACTCAAACGGCGGGTCTTCAGAGCTACCCCAATTCACCACCACTTTGAGTTGATTGGTTGGAAAGAGACCGAGATTGTGGTGCGTTTCTGGATTGTGGGTGCCCTCTGCGCAATGGTGGCACTGCTGGGCTGGGGAGGTGGACGGTGAACTGGCATGGGGAGCGTGTGGCGGTCATCGGGGCAGGGCGCAGTGGGCGCGACTCTGCTCTGGCGCTCCATCAGCAAGGGGCTTGGGTGGAACTCTTCGACCGCTCCGAACAGTTAGAGGTCTCCGAAATCAGCGCGAAGGGCATCCCTGTGCATTTGGGACGCGATGTGCCCCCAGATATCACCTCGCGCGGCGAAGGGTGGACTCGGGTGGTGGTCAGTCCCGGCGTGCGGTTAGACCATGCTGTGTTTGAGTGGGCATCTCGGTTCGGTGTTCCTGTCTGGGGCGAAATCGAGTTAGCCTATCGCCTCGCACGCGCGCCCATCATTGCGATTACAGGCACCAACGGGAAAACGACCACGACGGCGCTCACGCATCACCTGCTTACGGGGATGGGCTTGGAAGCGCATCTGTGCGGGAATATTGCGGGTAGTGGGCAGGATAAGACGCTGGTGCAGGCGAGTTTAGAGGCATCCCCTTCTGCCTATCTCGTCGCGGAGGTCAGCTCCTTCCAGCTGGTGCATATTGAGGAGTTCCGACCCCATATTGCTGTCCTAACGAACATCGGGGAAGACCATTTGGACTACCACGGCAGTTGGGAGGCTTACGCGCTGGCGAAAGCGAACCTGTTCCGCAACCAGACAGGGGAAGACTGGGCGATT
>JBDNDR010000213.1:0-4212 GCA_046718995.1 Fimbriimonadales bacterium | reverse complement strand
CTGCGCGGGGTTCTGGCTCCAACAAGGTTCGCTCAATTTCGGGTACGCCACGCGATGGGATGCAAAGCGCATGCACATTCAACGACGGTATCTCCACCGACTGCACAGCGTTATACACCACGATGACCCCCGGAATATGCCTGAAGAGCTCCAAGATGCATCCGCTTTCGCTGGTACGGGGCGTTTCGTGGTTGCCCGCGATGATTAGGAGGGGCGCGCCGTTACGCACAGATTGGGCTTGCAACAGATACTGATAGGCGCCAAGCAAACTGGTGTTGGAGGGACGCACGGTGTGAAACAGGTCACCTGTGATGAGTATGAGGTCGGGAGCGCGCTGAGCCGCTTGACCTAAGGCGCGTCGGAACGCCGCTAAAACATCGACTTCACGCTGATTGCGCCCATTTGGGTCGACACGGCTATAGGCACGATAACCCAGATGCACATCGCTGAGGTGAGCAATCTTCATCGGAGGATTCTATTCTATCGGTTGGGGTTTAGTCCTGCGGTTCGCCTTGCGAGGCTTCCCATTCACGCAGGCTTCGGAGCAGGTCGCCTTGACGGAGCTCGCGTCGCATCGCACGGATTTCCTCATCAGTGATGGGACCGAGTTGGGTGGTCTCCATCCATTCGCCCAGGGTGCGTTCATCGTTCTCCAGATAGGCGAGGAGCATTTCGTCCCATACGGCTTGGGGCAAGAGGCGTTCGCTGACGCGCCCGCATTTAGGACACTCAAAACGCACTTGGATCCGATTAGCGCCCATCGTGTGGGGATGATAGGCGACATGGATGAGATCGTCCAGCCCGATGACTTGCCCACAACGACAGCGCAGGGGCTTCACGGGCTGGAACCTCCCCAGTTGCGCGGCAGGAACAGTTGCTCAAACTTCTGGATGGCGTAGCGGTCGGTCATGCCTGCCAAGTAGTCGCAGACGGCATGAGCGAGTGCAGCGGTGTCGGATGGGTCTTGAGGACGGAACCGTTCGGGCAGGCGCGAGGAGTCTTCGTAGTAGTACTCAAACATCTGCCGTAGGATGCGGGTCATCTTCTCGCGCTCGTGCTGAACCGTGGGATGGTGATAGAGGTTTTCGAACATGAACTCTTTCATCTCATTCATGGCGGCGCGCATCGGCTCACTCAGTTGAACGGTCGGCGTGCCGAGGCTGTTTTCTACCACATCCATCACCATGCGCGCAATTCGTCCGCTGTGGGTATCGCCGAGGAACTCTACCAGGTGTTGGGGCAGGCTCTGCTCGCTCATCAGTCCCGAACGGATACCGTCGTCCAAGTCATGATTGAGGTAGGCGATACGGTCAGCAATTCGGACGACGGTGGCTTCGGGGCTGGTGGTTTTGGCGCTTTCTTCGGCGCTCAGGTCGGCGCGCCCTTTGGAGTGCCCGACGATGCCCTCGCGTACCTCATAGGTGAGGTTCAGCCCCCGTCCCCCTTTTTCAATATGGTCAACTACCCGCAGGCTCTGTTCGTAGTGTCGGAAGCGTGCGCCCGGCACATACTCCTGAAGGATGGCGTCCAGTGCCTCTTCGCCCGTATGCCCGAACGGTGGGTGTCCCAAGTCGTGGGCAAGGGCAATCGCTTCGGTGAGGTCTTCGTTCAGGCGCAGGGCACGGCTGATGGTGCGGGCAATCTGTGCCACTTCCAGCGTGTGGGTCAGGCGTGTGCGGTAGTGGTCTTCGTTCGGGTCAAGGAACACTTGGGTTTTATGTTTGAGGCGTCGGAAGGCTTTAGAGTGGATGATTCGGTCGCGGTCACGCTGGAAGGCAGTACGCACGGGGTCGGGTGGCTCGGGGATGAGGCGCCCGCGCGAATGAGCGCTCTTGGTGGCGTGGGGCGCCAGCAGTTCCAATTCCAACCGTTCCAGCTGCTCGCGTACTGTCATCGTCTCAATATTCTATGAGGGTGTAGATATCATAGCCTCGGAGGTTCTTACGCCCGTTGAGGAAGGTCAGTTCAATCAGGAAGCTGAATCCAGCGACCGTACCGCCCAGTCGTTCAATGAGGCGCGCCGCCGCTGCAGCGGTGCCTCCCGTCGCCAAGAGGTCGTCCACCACCACCACCCGCTGACCGGGTTCTACCGCATCGGTGTGCATCTCCACCGTGTTGGTGCCGTATTCCAGCGCATACTCTTCGGCAATTTTTTCGCCGGGCAGTTTGCCTAACTTGCGAACCGGCACGAATCCCAGCCCCAAGTTGATGGCGATGGGCAAACCAAACACGAAACCGCGCGATTCGATGCCCGCAATGATGTCTGGCTTGAGCGCCCGCGCATGTTCCGTCATCAAGTCCACCACCTCCTTGAGGGCTTGAGGATGCTTGAGGACTGGGGTGATGTCTTTGAAGATGATGCCCGGCTCGGGAAAGTTCGGGATGTCCCGCACCAACTGCGCTGCTAAGAGTTCTGCCATCTCGTTTTATTCCTCCACAATCGGTATGACACGGGTAGTATACCCCGTGAGGTATTCTTCCATTCGTGAAGGGTAATCTTCTGAGCGAGTGGAACGCGCTCAACTGTGAGATTGTGGCTTGTGAACGATGCCCCCGCCTGAGAGCCTACTGTCAACAGGTTGCCCAGACGAAACGGCGTGCTTTTCGCGAGGAGCGCTATTGGGGCAAGCCAGTTCCCAACTTCGGTCGTCCTGATGCCCGCTTGCTGATTGTGGGCTTGGCTCCCGCTGCGCATGGGGGTAACCGCACGGGACGCCTGTTAACGGGCGATGCCTCAGGCGATTTTCTGTTTGATGCGCTTTACGAAGTCGGCTTCTGCAATCAACCGACCAGCACGCACTACGACGACGGGTTGGAACTCTATGACTGTGCCCTCTGTGCAGCGGTGCGCTGCGCTCCGCCACACAACAAGCCGACCGCCGAAGAGCGCGCCCACTGTTTCCCGTTCCTGGTGCAGACTGTCCGCCTGATGCCCCGCCTTCAGGGGCTTTTGGCGTTGGGGCAGGTGGCGATGGAGGCTTGTGTTGCGCTGGCGCGTTCCGAAGGCTGGCTCCCGCCAGATTGCCGTCCCCAGTTTGAGCATGGCACCCTCTATCCGTTGGAGGGGGGACGCTTCTTAGCTGTTAGCTATCATCCCAGCGCCCGCAACACCTACACCAAGCTCCTCACGAAGCCGATGATGGTGGAGCTTCTCCGCCAGGTGCGTCATCGCCTCTACACGCTGGAAGGGGGGTAGAATTGGGCTATGTGTTATATGCCTTATCATCAAGAGACCGTTTCTACTTCGGGTCTAACCGACCCGCGTGAGCGTCATTTGCGTAATATCCGTCAGTTGACTTTCGGTGGCGAGAACGCTGAAGCCTACTTCTCGTTCGATGGCAAGAAGCTGATTTTCCAGAGCACGCGTCCGCCGTTCAAAGCCGACCAGATGTTCACGATGAATGTGGACGGGAGCGATGTGCGTCTGGTTTCTACAGGGCGTGGGCGTTGTACCTGTGGCTTCTGGTCGCCCGATGGCAAAAAAATCCTCTACAGTTCCACCGACTGGTACAGTGATGAGCCGCCCCCACCGCCTGACCGGAGCCAAGGCTATGTGTGGCCCCTGTTGCCCTATCGCATCTACATCGCAAATGCGGACGGCACGAACCGGGAAGCCATCACCGATGATGATGCCTACAACGCCGAGGCATCGTTCCACCCGCGTGGCGACCGGATTCTGTTCACCACCACGCGCTACGGCAACTTAGACCTTTGCGAATACAACTTGCGCACACGCCAGTTCAAACGCCTGACCGACGAGGTCGGCTATAACGGAGGTCCGTTCTATTCGTGGGATGGGCGTTATATCGTCTATCGGGCTTACCATCCCAAGACCCAGGAGGAGATTGACGAGTTTCGTGCACTCTTGCAGAAGCGGTTGGTACGCCCCAGCAAACTGGAGTTGTGGATGATGACTTCGGACGGGAAGCGCAAGTGGAAGGTGAGCCAGTTAGGGGGCGCCAACTTCGCACCGTTCATGCGTCCGGGCAACCGTCAGGTTGTCTTCTCCTCGAACCACCACGACCCGCGCGGGCGTGAATTTGACCTATTCCTGATTCGCCCCGATGGAACGGGGGTGGAACAGGTAACCTACACGAGCGACTTTGATGGGTTCCCGATGTTCTCGCGGGATGGAAAGAAGCTGGTATGGGCATCCAACCGCAATAGCAAAACGCCTGGGGAGACGAATATCTTTATTGCGGACTGGGTGGA
>JBDNDR010000212.1:0-4218 GCA_046718995.1 Fimbriimonadales bacterium | reverse complement strand
ATGCTCCCGAACCTGCCCCACGCGGTCGCCCGGTTGGATACCCCACTCGTCGCGCAGACCCCGCGCGCACGCCTGCACCGCACCGTAGAGTTGGGCATAAGTCAGTTCATGCTCTCGGAAGATAACCGCTGGCTTCGTTGGATAGTTCTCTGCCGAACGGGCGATAATCTGATAAAGAAACATCGTTGTCTTGCCTCCAGTAAACCCTGATTCTCCACCGGCGGACTATTTCCTACGGAAGTCAGGGGATTACATAACCTCGCGGCAAGATAGACTCGGATGCAATAGTGCGTCTCTGTTCATCCCAGCGCGCAATACAGATATTCCGAATCTTGCCACTTTTATCTGTTTGATACTGTAGGATGTCTTCGCGATGGAAGACCTCTAAGAGCCGCTGTAGCGCAGAAGAGACTCCCTTTGGTGACACAAGGAAAGCATAGTCAGGCTGGGCTACACGGCAGTAGCCCAATAACTGCCCGAGATGGGCAAGACTTATCGGTACGACCTTGCACTCTACAAAAGCGAGATGCGTTTGACCTTTCTTGTCGGTTGCAATACCCACAATATCGACTTTGATGTCCCACGAAGTCCAGTGGCTCGGCATCTTCTCGCTGAGACCAGTTTGGCTGATAAGTTTACTCAGCCTCAAACTCGCAGGGTTGTAAACCTGAGCGTTGGCGTAGCGATGCTGAAGAAGTTGAAGGAGCCATGCTTGTATATCAGGGTAGATTTCCCTCTCCGCAAGGCGTCTTGACACTATTCCTCTACCTCCTCATCCGTGACCTGCTGAACTCGAAGATACCTATCACAGCCCAAAGCCTGACAGATTTGCCAATAGGAGTCAAAGTGTTTCCCTCGTATTGTTTCAGGCAGACGAGGCTCATTTTCAGAAGGAACGCTGGGCTTAGTTTGACGAGTTTTTCTAACACCGGGGCAATAGTGGTTTGGCGCATTCGGAAAGTCCTGCTGATTTATGTGTGCCAGCTCTTCTAACAGTGCTTGTTTATGTTTGAAAGTGAAACCGATAGCCAAGTAGTTTTGGGCGAACAGATTGACCTGATGCTCCCTCAGATTGCGCCCCAGGTTAGGATGCCCCCAAGCAATCATCTGTACGGGAATACTAAGATGTTCCTGCAGAAGGGTACAGAGTTGGATAGGCAGAGTCCAGTTATTAGGGTAGTTAAGAATGTCCAAGCGCACGCGATGTCGTCCATCAATGTAGCGATTTGAGCGACGGATATTGCCCGCTACATCGCCGAATCCCCTCAGGAATTCACGCTTATAGTCGTTGGGAACTGCTGAGTCCATTAGAACGGAGGGTACTACAAATTCAGGGTAGTTCGTGCGTTCCTCCAATATCATCTTCAGGTTTCGCCAAGCCATACTCCTTCTGAAAAAACGAGCCACCAGAGCGATGCTCTCTTGACTCACTGTGTGAACCTCAATATCGCAGGCTAACAGTTCATATAGACGCTTTTGTATCTCGACCAGACCAACTTTTATTTCCTTCTCTTGGTCATAGCGTGTGTCCGCACCCTCCAACTGAAGGGAAGAGTAAGGAAACTCGATTATCAGCCGATAGACACCCTCCGACTCGTGAAAAGTGCCTCTGGCTACAATCAATCCCAGCAAGTAAGCGACATCCGCGTCTAAGTAGTCGATCATCCCCTCGCCTTCTTGAGAATAACAATATACTCATGAACCTTATTAATGCGAAACACGAAAGGGTATCCGAGTGGGCGTAGGTTATTGTACTCGTGGCGCCTGTCCCAGATAATCAGGTCATCCCAGATGTAGCCTTCCTGTTGGAGACGCTCGGCTAAGTCAGAATGAAACGGATAGAAATGCCCCTTCTTGCGTATGTCCATCACCACAATACAACAGTAGCCTCCGGGGCGCAAGGTCTGAAAACATCCTCGGAATACCTTCGCTAACTCTTCAAGAAAGGCATCGTAGTCTGAGATTTTGCCTAAGTCGTCCTTCTCTTCTCCATAGTGGCGTATCGGCTTGTAATCGGCGGTGCGTCGCTCCAACAAGATGTCCCAGTAAGGGGGCGAGGTCACGACAAGGTCGACCGAATCGGCGGGTAGAATGTTGGCAACATTGCGCGCATCGTCCTGGTAAATATCAGCACGCGTGCTCTCCTCCTCGAATAGGCTGAGCCGACTTAGCCTATGCTGAGCGACCTCCACATACTCAGGATTAAGTTCAATGCCGATGCCGTGTCGTCCTGTTTGTCTGGCAGCGATGAGTGTTGTACCCGTGCCAACAAAGGGGTCTAAGACGGTCATACCTCTGCGCGTGAAGCACTCGATGAGGCGAGCAGGCAAGGCTATTGGGAAGATTGCAGGATGATGCAACTCCTGTTCTTCGCGGGTCTTTTTGATGTCGCTCCAGATGGAGATGGAGTAACGCGTCCAGTCGCGTCCGTCCAGTTCGTTGGCTCTGCGTTCAGAATCGTATTCAGCGCGCGCTTCTGCCACCGTCTCGGCATCCTCGTCTACCCACTCGTCGTCAAAGAGCATAGTGCAAGTATACCCATCTGCTATCTACCACAGTAGGAACTCCCTGACCTCTGCCGAAAGCTATGTTTATGAGACTAAGCCCATTAATGCTTCTGGTGCTTACCATGTTGGGGCTGGGAGGTTCACTGATGAGTCAACCAAGTGAGGAACGCCTCTTGTACGATTTTGAGGGCGACCTGCCGCCTGTGCTACGACCGAGCGAAGTACGCATGAGCCTGACACGCCAGCACGCACCGCAAGGTAGTCAAGCGCTCCAAATAGAGTTTCTGGGTGGCGAATGGCCCAATGTCTACTTCCGAGCGGGCGAGACCCCGTGGGATTGGAGCGCCTATAACGGGCTACTGCTCACAGTCCACAATCCCGGCACTGAGACCGTCCAGTTCGGCGTGCGCGTGGACGATGACCCCCGAGCCGATGGCGCACTCTACTGCCGACAGGGCTGGGGCACCGTTGCACCGGGCGAAACCCGCACCTTCGTCATGCCCCTCGCTTCCGCCGACCCGATGAGTATCGGCATGCGCGGACTGCCTAACCCACGCCCCGAGGTCCAATCCATCGCGCTCATCACCACCAACGAACTGCGCAGCCAGCACATCGTCGCCTTCCAGATTTTTATGCACCGCCCTAAGCAGCCCACAACTTTGGTGGTGGATAACATCCGACTGGTGAAATGGCTCCCCAGCCCCGAGAGCCTGCGCGCCATCATAGATGAGTACGGTCAGTACACTGGAGCCGATTGGCTGGGCAAGGTCAAGCGTTTGGAAGATTTTCAGACCCACCGCGCCGAAGAGGAACGCGACCTCGCGGCGCATCCTAACTTACCCGAATATGACGAGTATGGCGGCTGGAAAAACGGTCCGACCCTACGCGCCACCGGCTACTTCCGCGTGGAGAAGGTGAACGATAAATGGTGGCTGGTGACCCCCAAGGGCACGCTGTTCCTCAGTATCGGCATAGACTGCGTGCGTACCGATGAAGCCACCATCATCACAGGGCGCGAGCATCTGTTCCGATGGCTTCCCAAAGAGGACGACCCGCTCAAGCAACATCAGTGGTTCCAGTCGGGTGTGCTACGCGGTCCCGTCAAAGAAGGCACTGCGTTCGCGTTCTATCGGGCGAACCTCCAGCGCAAATATGGCGAGGAGTACCCCAAACGCTGGACAGAGATGACCAGCCGACGCCTACGCTCGTGGGGTTTCAACACCATCGGCTCGTGGTCTGCCTGGGATTGGTTCCGCGACGCCAAAATCCCCTACACCGTGATTGCGCATCTGCACGGCGAACACGCCCGCGTGAGTAGCGGTGTGGACTACTGGGGCGAGATGCACGACCCGTTTGACCCCCGCTTTGAACAGAGTGTCCGCCGCAATCTGGAGCCACTGACCAAGCAGGTGGGCGATGACCCCTACTGTATCGGCTACTTCGTGGATAACGAACTGAGCTGGACGGGTGGGAGCGACGGCGGAGGGCTGTACGGGCTGGCGTTCGGCACCCTCAACCGCGATGCGTCCGACTCACCGGCTAAACGCGCCTTGATAGACCAGCTCCGCGCCAAGTACGACACGATTGACGCCCTCAACAAGGCTTGGCAGAGCGAGTTTGAGAGCTGGGACGCCCTCGCCAAGCCGGTGCGACTGACCAGCACCCGCACCGAAGCCCAGCGCCAAGATTTGGGAATCTTCGTCCGTTCGCT
>JBDNDR010000211.1:0-4229 GCA_046718995.1 Fimbriimonadales bacterium | reverse complement strand
TGTGTGTTCACCTTCCTTCGGTCACTGATGGTATATATTACCCCACTTTCACGATTCCTGCAATTTTCTTTGCAGTTCTGTGAGCTTCTTGAGGTGTAGTGCGAATGTTTCGCTTTGGTCATTTGTTGGTGTTTACATCTACAGTCTTAGGGTAGCCTATAGGGCTTTGCTATTACCACGAACCGTTTGTTGTGGGCGGGAGCCACCACCCTGAGACTTGGAGATAGCATGCTTCTTCGCTGGCGCCTTCGGGAGCCCACCAGCGAGAGAGTGAAAGACGCACCAGCGAACCTGCAGGTATCTTCGGTATAGGTGTCTGTGCGCCAACATAGCGAACCTCAAATCCCTCGATAAGATAATATTCCTTCTCCCACTTCATGATCAGTTGCAGAGGTTGCTCAGGCACCCAGAACTGGGTGGAAAAACTGGGAATCCTGTGCCTAAGTATCCCTAAGCTGCTTCGGTGTAGCTTTTGTAAACAACCCTCGTAGATTGAGGACAGTCCTCCACGCGCAACGGGTACATTAGCACAGATGTCTTGAGGGAGGTTCCCTGAGTAGGCGCCTATAAGGGTGATTTGGCTTAGCCGGAAGTCTTCTGTGTGGGGTGCTTCCCCTGATCTGGAGTATGACCCTGCAATCTTGTACACTTGCTCTATCTCAATCGCAGTGTCTGGTGCCCAAGCGCGCCCCCCACTTGGAGGCAATAGTCGGAGTGAGCGCCATTCGCCGAGCTCTAAAGCTCCAATACACCAGTAGCCTTCGCTCATCCGCGTTTTTCCAACGATTACAGCTCGCTTTGTGACCTCTCTGAGTAGCATGGAGTGATGTCCCTCCATCGCAATCCTGTTTCTACCTCTATTCGCCGGGCGATGAGCGAGCGATGACAAGCGTCTGGGTGTCCTTCCACGCAAAAGAGGACGATTCGTGCTCCTTCGGGGAACTCTGACAGAAACGCCTGAGCATCAAAATTTGCCAGACACTCGCTTTCGTAGCGCTGTACAAAGTGGGGGTCTAACTCAGTACGCTCGGACTTCTTCACTTGTTGAGTGGTATCCATCGCTTTCTGAACCTGTCTGGTCTCCTTCGTGGGTGCAAGGTTGATGTAATGTCTATATTCGATCCCCAAACCTTGCAATTTGTTTTCTAACCTACTTCTGTTGACATAGGCGTATTGCATCCCTCGCATCCCGCGTCGGCGTCGTACATCTATGAAATGTGTGATACCATGTCTACGGAGCGCTTCAAAAAAGCTCGTCTCCGATGTACCGTAGACTCCGATGGTGAACAGTTCCTTATTCACTGTCTCTGTTAGTGTCATTATAGTACCTTCTCTGCTCCCTGATAGATCGAGGAGCCTCTGCGCTGTTGGCTTTTGGACGCATAGGGTAGCTTTTGCGAGAGACTTGATGGCTCTCAACAAATAGATTAAGTTGCCCGTTGTCCACCCGTTTCATCACTTCGGACTGTTCAATTAGTTGTCCATCCTCAGAAATGTGGAGGATTTGCAAGGGTTTTGGGTCAGATATTTGAGAGAGTGCATCGCCTATCAGTTTGGAGCGGTGGCACTCTTCTGGTTTGCGCTCACTACACAGGAGACACAGCTTTCGCCCGGGCACCGAAGCGCACTGAAGGAGCTGCTGAATACCACGATGGAAGAACTCCTGCTTCCTTACTTGTTCATAGAGAACTACTCCATCCGAGTCGTAGCAATCTGGGCAGTCTGGGCGACCACCAAGCTCTTTGCCCAAGTAGAGGTATCCAATACGGTACTTGCGCAGGCTGTTTTCTAACGCGTCGCGATTGAACTCAGGGGCGAACTTGCTGTGAGGTGCCGAGCGCACATCCACCACATGGGTGACCTCATATTGTTTCAGTAGAGCAATAAGGTCTTCTAACTTCCTGCCACCGTAGCCCACAGTGAGAATGAGAATGTGTTCCGTTTCCATTTTATGGATACCTCCAGAGCAAGATTTCGGTTGGGCAGTAAAAAATCCTGCGACTTGGATGTCCCAAGTCGCAGGATGCATTTGCGAGTGGGGAAAGGTTTACTTGCCCGAGGCGACCCATGCGCGCTCGTGCTGGATGACATAGTCTGCCACCTGACGGCGGAGCGCCATCGTGTTCACCTCGCTGGTTCGGCGGGTGTAGCGTTTGAGCGCGGTCAACAGGATTTGGAGCGTGTCGCCCTCGGCGAAGGCGTGAATCGCGCGTCGGGCATGCGCCTCAATCTTGTCGAAGGCGTCGTAGGCAAAGACGCGCGTCATCGCCAGCGGGAGGGTGATGTCCAGCCCCTTCTCCTGGAGTTTGCGCGTTCGGAGCCACGTGCTCTCCATCGCATAGAGCTGAATGAGACAGTCGGCGAGATGTCCTACAATCTCCTGCTTCTCCTCTAGCTCCATCCCGACCTGCTCGGCTGCCATCCCGGCGGTGACCAGAATCGCCTTCTTAGCGTTGACGATGTAGCGTCCGATTGCCTCCAACGGGTCGATGGGGTCAGGGGTCGGCATCTGGGGCTGGTTCAACTCGGAGCGGAGCGCTTGGATTGCCTCCATCAGTCCGGGCAGTTTGCCTTTGAACGCTCGGCGCATCAGCTGGTCTAACATCAGGAGACGGTTGATTTCGTTGGTGCCCTCGAAGATGCGGTTGATGCGGCTATCGCGGTAGATTTGCGCTGCGGGGAACTCTTCGGTGTAGCCGAACCCACCGTGAATCTGGACGGTCTCGTCGGCGATGTAGTCCAGCACTTCCGAGCCGAACACTTTCAGGATGGCGCACTCTACTGGGTACTCCTCGTCCGCCTCACGGTATTGGGCGTTGGCATCGGGTGCGAGCGGGTCAATCCCATGTACAGTTTCTTCCAGCATGCCGGCGGTTCGGTAGACGGTGCTTTCCAAAGCGTAGAGCTGGATAGCCATCTCGGCGAGTTTGTGGCGGATCATGCCGAAGTTGGCAATCGGTTGCCCGAACTGCTGGCGGTCTTTGGCGTAGCGAGTGGCGATGGTGAGCGACTCTTTCGCACCGCCGAGCGCCGCCGCAGCGAGCTTGAAGCGTCCGATGTTCAACACGCCGAACGCCACATGGTGCCCCTTGCCAATCTCGTGGAGCACATTTTCCACAGGCACCTGTGCGTTGTCCAGTATCACGCGCCGTGTACTGGAGCCTTTGATACCGAGCTTGTGCTCCTCACGCCCGACCGATACGCCGGGGAAGTTGCGCTCCACAATGAATGCGGTGAACTTTTCGCCATCTATCTTAGCGAACACGATGAATAGGTCTGCCCAGCCAGCGTTGGTCGTCCACATCTTTTCGCCGTTGAGCAGGTAGTACTTGCCGTCGGGTGAGAGGGTGGCTTTGGTTCGCGCTGAGAGCGGGTCGGAGCCACAGTTCGCCTCGCTGAGCGAGAACGCCGCAATCATCTCGCCGGTAGCCAGTTTGGGAAGATATTTCTGCTTCTGTTCGGGCGTGCCGAAAAAGAGGATGGGAAGTGTGCCGATGCCGACATGGGCGCCCCACGACACGGCGAACGACGCCTGTAGGCTCATCTTTTCGGCAATCAGGGTGCTGGTCGTTTTGGGAAGGTTCAAGCCTCCGAACGCTTCGGGCAGGTCAGCGCCAAGCAGTCCCAGTTCTCCCGCCTTTTTGAGCAGGCTGACCGTCAAGCCCTCCTCTTGGTGTTCAATCGCGTCATTTCGGGACTGGACTTCCCCGCGCACGAAATCTTCTGCTGCTTGAGCAATCGCCAAATCTTCCGAGCTGAAATCTTCGGGGGTGAAAACCTGCGATGGTTCCACCTCTCGGAGCAAGAACTCGCCTCCACGCAGTGTGATGTTCTTCATCGTTTGCCTCCGTTGCGCTATTATACCCCGAAATTTGACTCGTTGTTCAAAATCCGATGGGCTGTCTCTGCTCAAACGGACAGGAGCGTGCTTGGGGCAACGCGTGAGCGATCGTTCGAATGATTGCGATGCTCACAAAACATAATCGGGCTTTGGTCCGCGCGCTGTAGGAGCGTGCGTGCTTCCTGACGGAAGTGGGCGACCATCGGCTCGGTAAGAAAGGGGACATTTAGCCAAAGGTGCTTATGTCGTTGGAGAGTCTGCTCTACACCTTGCGCAATGGCTTGGCGCGTCCGCTCTGGTAGGAGTGTAGCACCATTCGTCCAGTGCCACTGCCAGTTCTCGAAGAAGACGCCGTCGGCAATCTCTAAGAATTCCCCCAGCCAAGTGC
>JBDNDR010000210.1:0-4230 GCA_046718995.1 Fimbriimonadales bacterium | reverse complement strand
CCGCAACCGTGCGATGAGACACCTTCCGGAACACGGCGTTCACCAAGAACTGAATGGCGCTGGTCTTCGCCGCCAGTCCGCTGGTGCCCGTCACATTCAGATGCCCGGCTTCGGGTCCAATCAGAAAGTCGGCGTCTAAGTAGACGGGGGCTTTGAGGTTGCCACTATCGTAGATGCCCACAGGAACCCGACGGTTTTCGGGGATTTCATCGATGCGCAGCGCCACCAGCACATCGCGCTCGCTCGCCGAGTAGACATTGCCAATCGGTACAGGCTGGACGGGCTGTTCGGGCACATGACGCAGAACCGCCGCCGTGTAGACACGGATTTCGGGGCGGTCGGTGGGCGCATGGGCTTGAGGGTCGCCATCCGCCCCAAGAAAGTCGAACATCGGGCTGGCGACATCGTTATAGCCCTGCCCTTCCGTCACGATGCCGTAAATGGTGCGTCCCCGTGCCTCCACCACGACCAGCGTGCCGATACCTATCGGCGCGTCGGGGGTCGCCCAGAAGTGGAAGTGGAACGCGGTGTTCGGTTGACGCTCGGTGCCGACCACACGCCCGACCAGTTGACGCCCCTGCGCGGTTCGACCGTTGTGCTGAGTCTGGGTTATGTTCTGCGTATCCATACCGACAGGCTTAATACCCCAACTCCGCTCCGATTCCTGCCCGTTCGGTTTACAAATGTCTACGAATTGCGGGGGTCAGCTCTCTATCTGCTGGAAGAAGGCGGGGTTGTTGCGCCAGTTCTCGCGTACCTTGACCCAGAGTTCCAAATAGATGCGCCGTCCGAGCCAGAGTTCCAGTTCCTCGCGCGCTAGTTTCCCGATTTTTTTGAGCATCGCACCCTTGTCGCCTATCACGATGCCCTTATGGGTGTCACGCTCTACATAGATGGTGGCGGCGATGTAAAGCACACCGTTAGGACGCTCCTCCCAGCGTTCAATCGCCACACCGACACCGTGAGGAACCTCTTGGCGCGTGTTGAGCAGGACTTTCTCACGGATAATCTCCGCCACGAAGAGCCGCTCGGGCTGGTCGGTAATCTGGTCGGGCGGGAAGAAAGGCGGATTCTCGGGAAGATACTTGAAAATCAGTTCCAGCAGTTTATCGCAGTTGTGTCCTTTGACGGCGTTGGTCATCATCCAGTCGGCATGGTTGGGCACCAGCTGCCAGTAGGCTTCGGTATGGGGCTTGACCTTCTCGGGAGGCAGTTTATCCATCTTATTCAGCACGAGAATGATAGGCGCCTTCGTCTCCTCGCTCAGGATTTGGGCGATGTGGCGGTCTTCATTGTTGGGCGGGCGACTGGCGTCTACCACAAACAGCACCATGTCGGCATCGTCCAGTGCGCCGACCGCGCTTTCCACCATCCGCTCACCCAGTTTGTATTTGGGCTTATGGATGCCGGGCGTATCCACGAACACAATCTGGGCATCGGGGTAGTTCGCGACGCCCAGAATGCGCCGACGCGTGGTTTGGGGGCGTGGTGAGACGATGCTCACCTTGCGCCCAACAAAATGATTGATGAGGGTGCTTTTGCCGACATTCGGCTTGCCAATCACTGCAACGAACCCAGCGCGGAAGGCAGGGGTCAACTCACTCATCCGTGTTGTGGTCGTCAAGGACAGGCAGTTTCTCAGGGCATGGGTCAGGTGCCCGGTCAGAGCGCGCCACAAACCGCTCTAAGTCGCGCAGGTCATGAAAATGGGGACCGACACTGACTCGCAACTCGCGTGCAGTCATCTCCGGATGCGCTATCACCATCACACGCTTGCCCTTCGCACGCAGAACCTCTATCAGGCGCTCGAAGTTGCCGTCCCCGCTAAGAATCGCGCACACATCGTAATGCTCCATCGTCAGCAGGGCATCAATAGCGATATCCACCGCCAGCTCCAGACGCTCCCACGGCACGACCTCCTCCCGAGAGCCACAACAGCCTTTAATAGGGCGCGTACGCAACACATAGCCCGAGTGCAGTAAGTAGTCGTGGAAGGTCGCATCCCGCCCTTTGGCGTTCGGGTCTATCGCAGTGTAATAGTACGCATCTGCCACCTTCATACCAAGAGTCGTCCGAAAATAGCACAGCAGTTTGCGGTAGTCTATGAACCAGCCCAACCGCTTCTGCGCATAATACATATTGGCTCCGTCGACAAATATAGAAACCCGCTCCAATTTGGATAAACCTCCTGCGTAGATACGCTAATCCAGTAGTATACCTCACTTTTTGGGTAGGGTACTCTTAAACACGATGCATGACTTGGTGATTGTGGGTGCGGGTCCGGTGGGCATCGCCAGTGGGATTGAGGCGAAGCGTGCGGGGCTGAACTTCATCGTGCTGGAAGCGGGTGCGCTCTGCCAGTCGCTGTTAGAGTACCCCTCGGGGATGCGCTTTTTCTCGCCCGCCGACGACCTGTCGGTAGGGGGCTATCCGTTCCCCACGCCCCACGATGAGAAACCCACGCGCGAGATGGCGCTGAACTACTATCGCAAAGTGGCAACCGCTGAGAATCTGCCGATTCGCACCTATGAGCGCGTGGAACGCATTCTCCACACAGAAGGGGGCTTCGAGATTCATACGGTCTGCACTATTCACGGCACACCCCACACCCCCTACACCGCACGAGCCGTGCTTCTCTGCACAGGCATCTGGGGACTGCCCCGACGGCTGGCGGTTCCCGGCGCCGAACTGCCCCATGTCGCAGTGCGCTTTGAGGAACCCCTCTGCTACTGGCGCAAGCGTGTGCTGGTGGTCGGGAGCGGGAACTCGGCAGGCGAAGCAGCCATCCGCCTCGCCGACGCCGATGCCGAGGTGTGGCTGGCGGTGGAACCCGAGTCGTTGGAGGCGTGCCGTTTCCGACCGTTTGTGCTGAGAGAGCTGCTGTTGCGCGTGGAAGAGGCGCGCATCCATCCCCTCTTTCAAGCCCAAGTCCTGCAGATTGAGCCTCACTGTGTTCACCTGGTGACGGATGGGCAAGAGCGGAGCCTGCCCGTGGATTTCGTGTTGACCTTGCTGGGGCTGATGCCCGACACGCGCCTGCTGGAACCGCTCGGCGTGGCGTTGGAACCCGACGGCAAACCGAGTCACGACCCCGAGACCGGCGAAACATCCGTCGCAGGACTGTTCGTTGCAGGCGCACTGAGTAAGGACAGCTTTATCTACATCGCTCGCAACTCGGTGCGACGAGTCGTTTCGGCGATACGAAATCGCATCCACAACACCTAATCCGTACCGATTTTCGCGGTATCAGGAACTCTTTAGACGAATTCGGGTATAATTACAGGATAGTAGGGAGGAGAGAAAACCCCAATTCTTGCTCCACTCTCAATCCCAACCCACCGTCTCAATCCTCAAAACTGGGGTCAGGTTGGAACCATGAGCAAACGGCACTATAATCGGCGCGCCAGCGCAATGATTAAGTCCCTTTATGAGTGGGACATGATGGACACTCAAGACCAGCAAGAGTGGCTTGACCAGAGCGTGAGCTTGATTCGCGAGGGGCTGGGCAAGCCGAGCGTCCGTCTCTCGGCGATACGGTGGTATCTCAAATTGGTGGATGTCTGCTTGTTCAAAGGGGTCGTTCGTCCTGTGATTGTCTTGCACGAAGTGATACGCGAGTGCGTGGCTCCCGTACAGTTTCTGAGCCAATTAGAGCCTCACGAACAGCAAATCTGGGTGATTGCGCACGCGATGAGTTTGGCTTACAACGAGGGGATGGAGCACGGCATGAATCTGTGCGAGCAGTTCCCTGCCCCCGTTCAGGATGCGCCCGGCGAGTTTCACCCCAACTAAAACCGTAGGGTATACTAAGCGGGCGTGGAGCGGTGCCCGAGCGGCTGAAGGGACACGACTGGAAATCGTGTAGCCTCCGAAAGGGGGCTCGTGGGTTCGAATCCCACCCGCTCCGCCACCGCTGGCGTGGGGAGAACCGTGCGACGCTGGGGCTTGCGACTGATACTGACTCTCACAGGCGTTCTTGGCTCGTACATCGGGCTGAGCCTACTTCTGTTCGTGGTAAGCATGCATCGCGCCAGTATGTCACAAAGCGTCTGGACATGGCAACCGATGCCAACCCCCACAGCGAACCAACGCCTGCTCATCATCGCCCCCCACCCTGATGACGAGGTCTTAGGCTGTGGCGGCTTGATTGCGGAGGCGGTGCGTCAAGGTAGCGCCGTACGAGTCGTTGCCATCACAGCAGGCGACGGGTTCTCCGGTGCGGCGACCTTC
>JBDNDR010000021.1:0-12610 GCA_046718995.1 Fimbriimonadales bacterium | reverse complement strand
ACTCGGCATTTTGGCAAGACATTCGGCTCGGTTTCACCCTGCCCGCCGCCCTGTTCGCGCTGTTTGTGGGGTGGTTCTTCGGAGGTGCCATCCGCCCCGAGACACGCACCTGAGCAATACCTTTCAAATCCATCGTATCGCTCGCCCCTCCGGTCGAGGCTGACCCGCCTCCAGCCAGAGGGGCTGCGCCTCTAACCGCTGGATGCCGTGCCGATCAATCTGCGCGCGCACCAACCATCCAACTCGGCTCAGACGCGAGAGCGGGGTATGCACAAAGTTGCCCACACTGTACACGGTGTGCATCGCACCGACTTTCGCGTAGCCCTGTACCACATGCGGATGATGCCCCACCACAAGGTCGACACCAGTGTCAGCCAGTATACGAGCAATCCGTTGTTGTTTGGCGTTCGGAACCGTTTTGCCCTCATCGCCCCAGTGAGGGATGGCAATCACCACTTGGGCATTCCGACGCGCGTTCCTAAGCGTAGGTAGCACATCGCTGAGGATTGCCACACCCGGCGTGTGTTCGCCCGCAGGGAAACCCTTTGGAACCACCGCCGTAAAGCACACAATCGCCACACGCACTGCCCCATCGTCTAAATAGACCGCTTGGCTCGCTTGCGCGCGGTTCCGTCCCGCCCCCGCATACCACACCCCCGCCCGACGCAGATGCTCCAAAGTATCCTCCAGCGCCACTGCCCCATAGTCCATAGAGTGGTTATTGCCCAGCGAGACCATCGGGATGCCCGCCCAGCGTAGGGTTGGTGCCAGTTCGGGAGGCGCGCGAAAGGTGTACTCTTTGTCTTTCGGCGTGCCTCGATCGCTGATACAGCCCTCCATATTCGCCACGACCCAATCGGCGGAGCGCAAAATCGGGGCAACCCGACGGAAAAAATAGTCTAAGCCACGCGCCCGTGCCAGCGTGGAGACCCCTTTCCCAAAGATGATGTCTCCCGCCAGCGCGATTTCCATCACTTTTGCAGGCTCAGGTTCGTGGGGCGCACAATTTGAACTTGCCGGGAAGCTTGGTACGACGGCTCCGCTAAGTAGCTGGGACGAATGCCCAACAGCACCAACCCTAACGCACAGACCAGAAGGCAGACCACCATCGGTGCTGGTACGCGCCATGGTGTGATAGGCGTCTCCTGTGGCTCGGCATAGAGGCTAAATGCTAATCGCAGGTAGTAGCTGGCACCCACGACGCTTGTTAGCCCCAGCAGGATCGCTAAGCCCACCTGGTTCGCTTCCAGTGCCGAGAGGAACAGGTACCACTTCCCCCAAAAGCCTGCCGTAGGTGGAATCCCTGCCAGCGAGAGGAGCAAGATTGCCATCATATGTGCGGCGAACGGCTGGCGTCGGTAGAGACCTCGCAGGGCGCTCATCGTGGTGGCATCCCCCGCACGCGCCATCAGTGTAAGCACCCCGAACGCCCCTATCGTCATCAGGCTGTAGGCAAACAGATAAAAAAGTAGCCCGGTCAGCCCCGTCTGATTGGCAGTGACCAGCCCGATAGCCAGATAGCCTGCATGCGCGACACTGGAGTAGGCGAGCATGCGTTTTGCGTCCGTCTGTACCAACGCCATCAGGTTGCCCACCACCATCGAGAGCGCGCTGAGCGCCCACAACACCGGCACCCACAAATCCATGAACGGCAGGGTGTTGAACACCACTCGAATCAGCACAGCGAACGCCGCAACCTTCGCAACCGCCGACATGTAGGTAGTGGCGATGGTCGGCGCACCCTGATACACATCGGGCGTCCACATATGGAACGGCACCAGCGACGCTTTGAAGCCCAGCCCGACCACCATCAGCGCAAGGCTGGCAATCATGAGCAGCTTGCTGGCACCGCTCGCTTCAAACTGAGAGAGGTTCACCAGTACCTGCTGAAGGTCTACCGTGCCCTGTGCCCCATACATCAACGCAATCCCATACAGGAAGAACGCCGAGGCGAACGCGCCCAGCAGAAAATATTTGATTGCCGACTCCTCCGAGCGTACCTCCGTGCGTGCCAGCCCTGCCATCACATACAACGCAAGCGACATCACCTCCAGCCCCAGAAAAATGACCATCAAGTTGGTGCTGGAGACCATCAGCATCGCGCCTGAGGTGGCGAAGAGGAGGAGCGGGTAGAACTCGCCGTAGCGGATTTGACGCGCCCTCAGGTAGTCATCGGAGAGCAGAAGCGTCAGCGCCGTTGCCCCCAAAATCGCCAAGTTGAGAATCGCCCCCAGCGAGTCGGCGCGCAGGGCGCCCGCAAAGGTGGTCAAGTTCACTTCCCAGTTAGCAACTTGGAAGTATCCAGCAATCCCGATGCCCACCAGCCCCAGCGCAATCAGGGGAGCATGTCGGTCTCGGGGTAGGAACATCTCGGCAACCAGCACGACCAGCGCGGTTGCGACAATCGCGATGAAGGGGAGCAGGGCGCTCCATTCAATTTCAGGCACAACGAACGCTTCCATGCGCCCCAGAGTATACCTGATTGCCCCAAAGTGCTAATTTCGCTCCAATTGTCAACCAAAACGGCAGGAATCGCGACACACGGGTATAATTACTGGGTAGCCTTAGGTTCTTTGAACTCGCCCCAGATTGGCAGAAAGGATGTGGTTCAAAATGCCTCGTTGCACTTTGTCTTGGTGTTGCAGGCGCGTTGTATGCGCCAACACAGACGAGGTGGGCTATGCGATACAGGTTCTTGGCAGGGATTTTTTTGGCGACTCTTGGCGCCGTCATCGCGCAACCGTTGCGCACGCCTGACGGTCAACTATGGGCAGGCACGACCTTTCAACTGAGAGCAAGTGCCTCCCTCTCCGGACGAGTGGTGGCAATCTCCGCCCCCGCCCAGGTGTCGGTGGGACAGGTTGCCCAGTGGACTCTGAGATATGAATCCAGCCCCCTGCTCAGCACTGCAGGTGAGGACTGGTTCGTTGTGGCGCTGACCAATCGCGGGAACGGGGTCGATACCCTGAGCCTCAAGCTTCCTGTGGAGGAGGGTCCCGACACCACCCCTTGGCAGAGGGCACTCTTTATGCAAACCGAACCAGGGCGAACCTTCAGCCAAGCAACTCCCGTCACCGACTTCAGTGCCCCCGTAGCGCCGGGAGAGGTGGGACGCTTCTTCATCCGAGTGCGTCCGCCCTCCGACCGCAATACCGATGGCATCTTCCTCAACTTCGCCGCCACCTCACTCGCAAACCCGCAAGTGAATCATTCCGCACCGATGGCGGCAGGCAACAACACCACCATCGGCACACAGATAAGTTATACCACCTCCACAGGATCACCTATCCTGGTCTCACCCTACTTGATAGAGGGACGACTCTGGTGGATTCAGCAGAGCGGGACTATTGCGCGCGTGATGTCTACGCCACAGCCCATCAATCAAGCGGGTACCTTCAGCAATAATGTGCGTTCGGAGGCTCGAATCTTTGAGTTCGCCCCGTCCAAGAACAACGCCATCGTCTCGGGACGCTGGTTCATCGTATCTCAGCAGGGCGAATTGGGAATACTCTTTATGAACCTATTAACCGGCGACGCACGCATCTTCCCCCACCAGATCAACCTCCCTCAAGAGTTTCGCTTAAACCCGCAAGTCCCCATCGTAGGACTAGCCAACACGCTCTACTATGTCGATCAGTCGGGGCGGGTGTGTATGTTAGACCCTATCAGTTGGATTGTGAGCGTTGTTCCGCCCACATCTGACAGCCCTGTTGTCGCACTAAAGCCGCTGCGTAACGGCGACCTATTGACGGCACGCGCAAATGGACGCTTCGATATCCTGCGTGGTTCAAGCCCCGTTTGGGCGAACCTCCGATTACCTAACAGCAACGCTCAACCTGTTCTGGGCGCCGACTATAGCCAAAACGGAACCTACCTCTTCGTGTGCGCACCAAACGCCCTGAGCGCTTGGAACACCCAGCGCCGGAAATGGGACTGGCGATGGTCTCCCTCCACACCTCTCGTCTCCGAACCCCTCTACAGCCCTGAACTGGACGCCGTGCTGGTGGTCGATGCCGAAGGGGTTCTACACGCCTTCGACTCAGCCAGCGGCAACCCTCTGCCAATCTACCCCCAGCCCGTGTTCGAGAAGGTCAGTCTCGAACGCGCTCACCTCAAGATTATCACGCGCCAAGACCGAGGCGTGCCTTATGTCTATGTCGCAGGGCAAGCGAATGATGGCAAAGCCTGCATCTCACTGGTGACCTTGTTCAATCCTCTGAACCGATTTCGTTTCGAGTCGCCCGCCTCAGCCGACTTGGGTGAAAGCCTCATCCATACGGGGGACGGAAACAACGATTTCCTCTTCGGATGGGTCTACCGTGGGGGCGCAGGCGACTCGGAACGGGGAGCGTTCTACGGTTTCCGCCTCAGATAGGTACAATATCGCTTGATGTGGGCGATTGAGACGCGGGCGCTAAGAAAGGTGTTCCGCCCGCTCTATGGTGGGACACCGATTGTTGCTGTGGACAGTTTAGACCTCCAGGTACCAGTGGGCGGGGTTTTCGGACTCCTGGGTCCGAATGGCGCAGGCAAAACGACAACCATTCAGATCCTCATCGGTAATGTACGCCCTACTTCGGGGGAAGCGTTCGTGCTGGGACACAAAGCAGGAGCGGTGCAGGCGAAGCGTAAACTCGGCTTCTTGCCCGAGAAATTCCAGTTCCACGACTTCTTGACCGCCGAAGAGTTCCTCAAAATGCACGGACAACTGGCAAAGATGAACCCGAAACATCTGCGCAAGCGGATTGACGAGGTACTGGAACTGGTCGGGCTTGCCGAACGACGCCGAAGCCGCATTCGTGAGTTCTCCAAAGGGATGCAACAGCGTGTCGGGCTGGCACAGGCGATTATTCATGACCCCGACCTGGTTATCTTGGATGAGCCAACCTCCGCCTTAGACCCTCTGGGTAGGCGACGCGTTCGGGAGGTCGTACAGTACCTCAAATCGCAAGGCAAAACGGTGATTCTCAACTCGCACCTGCTCTCAGAGGTGGAGATGAGCTGCGACCGCGTCGCCATCCTCAACAAAGGACGCCTGGTCAAGCAGGGCACTTTAGAGGAACTCTTGGTCAACCGCTCGGTGGTCACCTTAGAACTCAAGCAAATCACACCCGCAGTGCTGGAAGCGCTTCAGCGGGTCGCGGTGAAGGTAGACCCTATCGATGAACGACGAGTCGTGGTGGAAGTTTCGAACGAAGACCAGGTACCCGAACTGGCACAGGCAGTCGTCTATGCGGGGGGCGCGCTGATGGGGATGCAAGCGAAGCGTGAGACTCTGGAAGACCTGTTTATCCAGACTGTGGAGGGGGAGGCGAAATAAGATGGGCACGATTGTTCGCCTAACACTCAAAGAAGCGATGCGCCGACGCGCCTTCTTGGGCACGATTATTATCCTGATTGCGCTCTATGGGCTGACCTTCCTGCCCCGCGCGTTCAAAGAGGCGTTCGGAGGCAACGAGCAACAGTTCACCGTCGGCGTGAACCTGATGATTCTGTTCGGGGTGGACATCATCAAGTTCTTCTCGTCGGTGCTGGCAATCCTGCTCTGTGCGGGAGCCATCACAGGCGAAATCGAGCGCGGCTACCTCTCAGCAATCCTGCCCCGTCCCATCCACCGTTGGGAACTCTACTTGGGTAAATGGCTGGGCGTGATGCTATTCTGCTATGCCAACGCGATTGCGTGGACGGCGATGCTCTGGTTCTCCGTGCTGATTCAAGGCAAGCCCCGAACCGAAATGTGGTCTGCGCTACCCATCGTGCTGGTCTACCCGACCCTGTACGGAACGCTCGCCTTAGCCCTATCCAGCTTTCTGGGGACCTCCATCGCCTCTATGTTCACCGTGGCGATGGGCGCGTTCGCTTACTTCTCCGACCACTTTCTGCGCCCTATCGCAGCGTTTTTTGATGTGCGCATCCTGCAACAGATGGTCTGGCTCTCAGAGTGGGTGCTGCCGATGGCGGTGTTGAAGCGGTTGGTTCAAGACCGTGTGGACGCCATCATTCCCCCCGGAATGGGTGATGCACCTCCCTTCGGACGCGAGGAGGTACTACGATTCCTCAAGCCACCCGTAGAGACCGGTGACACCATCTAT
This sequence comes from Fimbriimonadales bacterium, assembly GCA_046718995.1. Lineage (GTDB taxonomy): Bacteria > Armatimonadota > Fimbriimonadia > Fimbriimonadales > GBS-DC > CAKZQI01. The sequence goes on along the minus strand of JBDNDR010000021.1, from coordinate 6,518 downwards.
GTCGGCTTCTATCTCATCCTCTGGGTCGTGGTCGGACTGGTGATTCTACAGTGGCGGGATGTTCAGTGAAGAAAACTCGTAATTCATCTTAGGGGCGCTTCCTGAACGCATGGCACAACCCCATTAGAACACAAACTTTGGGGAGGCTGTGACCATGTCTTTCAAGGACGCTCAGCAGTATATTGGGTTGAATTGTGAGGTTGCTTGGCGCGACCGACACGGCGATGTACAGACGAAGCATGTTTTCGTGCTGGATGTCAATTTCGTACCCCTCTACGGCATCTGCCTTATCACCGACTATGGTGAAATCCGCTTAGACCGTATCGTCAGCATTGCGTCAACCGAACAATCCGCAGCAAGCGAAGCCGCCTAAGGAAGGAAGGCAAGAGGGGCGCTGGCATGCCGGTGCCCCTCATCGCACACTCAGCAGGCGTGCGAACAGTGTCTCGGTGACAATCTGGGCATTGGCATTGCCCAAGATTGCCCGACGCGCTTGGGTAATCGCCTGAAGGTCACTGAAGCGGTCATGCGAAGAGAACCGCTGGCTCAGATGCCGAAGAGCCTCTAAGTGCGTTTGAAACCGCACAAGATGGGTTCCCCCCTCGACCGCAAGGCTATCGCGGTACCACAGAATCAGATACTCCAGCCCCATTGCAAGCGCGGAGCGTGCCGAACGTTCCTCCTCAGTGCCTTCCAACGCCTTGCAGATTTCTCGGAAGCGTTCAGCCAATCGGAGCGCCTCTTCTAAAGGCGCACGGCTCAACTCGTCCAGCAAGCTCAACAGCGTTCGGAGGGTCTCCAGTTCGTTGGTCGGTGGCTCCGCCTTTTTACTCCGTTTCGATTCGGTCTCATCCGTTGGCTCTGAAGATGGCTCAGTCCATCGAAGAGCGTTGCCCACTGCGCCGTCCGCCAGCTCCGCGACGGCGCGGGCATCATCCTCACTTAGCCCACGCTGGCTCATCAAGTAGCGTGTGAGTTCCTCGACAGGCACATGCCCCAAACGCACCACACGACACCGCGAGAGAATCGTCTGCAGGAGCAGGTCGCTGGCAGGCGCCGTTAGCACGAAATGATAGCGTTCCGGTGGCTCTTCCAGCATCTTGAGCAGGGCGTTCGCCGCAGCAGGGTTCAGCCGATGCGCTTGCTCCAGAATCACGAAGCGGAACGGCGCTACTGCAGGGGCATAGGTCATCCACTGGCGGGTCTCGCGCACGGCGTCAATCTTAATCTGGTCGGGCGTGGGCGTCAAAACGCGTAAGTCGGGATGCTCGCCTGCTTCTGACCATTTGAGGCAAACTTCACAGTCGCCACAGTGCCCCTCAGGGGTGCGTTGCGGGCAGAGCCAGCTGGCGACCCAAGCGCGCGCAAGTGTACGCTTTCCCATCCCCGGCGCCCCGATAAGCAACAGGCTCTGAGGAGGATGGGCACGCTCCATCATCCGTTGGAGCTTTGCCTTGAGATTAGCAGGCGCAACAACTAAATCGGCAAGCGATTTCGGCTTCATCGTCAGAACCGAACAAACCGTTCCACCGGCAACACAAACACCACCGCGCCCCCTACCTCTACCGAGATAGGGGTCGGCAGAAAACTCCCAATCGGAGCGGTATCGGGTGGAAGCGGGTTCACAAACTGTTCGCGGGTACGGCAGTTCTGCTCCAGTAGGTTCAGGAGAGGCTCCAGCATGTCATCGTCTACCCCTATCAGCAAGGTTGTGTTGCCCTCTCGTAAGAAGCCTCCCGTGCTGGCGACCTGAGTGAACTTAAAACTGCTCTCCAGCAGAGCGTCCACCACGCGCCCTTTGTCCCGGTTGTGTATCACTGCGATAACCAGTTTCATCGGTCTATGCCTACCCTAAGCCTCTCGCCCCACCGCTCTACGATGACCTGGCGAAGTGCCTCCTGAAGGTCGGGGAGCGGTTGCGTGCCATCTAACACGACATACCTTCGAGGAAACTGCCGAGATTCCTGCAGGTAGCCTTGACGCACGCGCTCGTGGAACTCCTGAGGCTCGTGTTCAAAGCGGTTCGGGTCCGACGCACGGCTCAGAGCGACCTCTACTGGGAGGTCTATCAAAACGGTGAGGTCGGGTTCCAGTCCTTCGGTCGCTATCTGATTGAGGAGGCGAAGCGTGGCGAGGTCTGCCCCGCGCCCATAGCCTTGATAGGCGAGGGTCGAGTCGGTGTAGCGGTCGCACAGCACCCACTGCCCCGCCTCCAGCGCAGGGTGGATCACCTGGCTGACATGTTGGGCACGCTCCGCGAGGAACAAGAACAGTTCAGCGCGTGGATGGACAGGATGATGCAGGATTAGCTCGCGCAGATACCCCCCGATGGGGCTACCCCCTGGCTCGCGCGTGGTCAGCACCGAGATGCCCTGCGCCTGAAGCCACTCGGCAAGAAAGGCGACCAGCGTGGTTTTGCCCGCACCTTCAATCCCCTCAAAGGTGATGAAGGGAACCCGCTCCATTACTGCTCTCCTTGCTCGTCGCTATAGTACGGCAAGATGCGCACATGCCGATAGGGTTCCTCACCCACACTCTCTGAGAGCAGGCGGTACTTTTCTATCAGCTGATGCTGGAGCCGACGCAGATAGCTGTTCTGAGGCGATAGGTCATAAGCCTCAGCGGTCGCCAGCACATACTCCACTCCCTCCTCCGCTTCACGCAGGGCGCGTTCCTCGGCGCTCTCTTCGTTCGGAGGGCGATGGAACAGGTCGCGCAGGGCGCTCGCCAACTGGGCGTAGGTGTTGCTCCGCACCACCGCAATCGGGATTTGCTTATTGAGCGCTTCCCGCACTTTCGGCGGTCGGCGTTGGAAAGTGGAGTGGATGACCACCATCGCATCGGCATCGCTTACATCGCGTGCGACATAGGCAGGCAGGTGCAGGTCGCGTAACGCCTTCTCCAGTCGGCTTCGGCTCACGCCATAAGGAAAGACCCGTGAGGGGTTGCCCCGCTGACTCGCAGTGGAGGCGTTGACCACCGAACTGCTCGGCGCTGGGGAGACGACCCCGAGGACTGGCTCAGGGGCACGCTGGTCGGTCGTCTGCGGGCTAATATCGCTGCGCTGAACCACCTCATAGGTTCCTGTGGGGGTCTGCACACGGATTTCAGGGCGCGGTTGGGCGCCTCGTAGCATACGGTCTACCGTCTGCGCCACATCGTGGTGGATTGCCAACCGATGGTAGTCCAAAATCTCAATCAGCACATCGAAGGTCGGAGGTGCCTTGCGCTCCAAGACGGTCTTTTGGGTGCCGCGTCGGCGCGCTTCCTCGTCTGAGAGGGTCACGGTCTGGATACCGCCCACCAGGTCTGACAGGGTCGGGTTCATCAGCAGGTTCTCTAAGGTCGTACCGTGCGCCGTACCGATGAGCTGCACACCGCGCTCTGCAATGGTGCGTGCCGCATAGGCTTCCAACTCGGTGCCGATTTCATCGATAATGATGACCTCCGGCATATGGTTCTCTACCGCCTCGATCATCACAGCGTGCTGGAGGCTCGGCTCGGGCACCTGCATTCGGCGTGCGAACCCGATGCCCGGATGGGGAATATCGCCGTCGCCCGCAATCTCGTTGGAGGTGTCCACCACTATCACCCGCTTATCGTACTCGTCCGCCAACACACGAGCGACCTCGCGCAGGCGCGTGGTTTTCCCGACACCCGGGCGTCCCAGCATCAGCACACTCTTCCCCGAAGCGACAATATCGTGGATAATATCAATCGTGCCGTAGATGGCGCGTCCCACTCGGCAAGTCAGCCCCACAATCCGTCCCTGCCGATTGCGGAGTGCCGAAATGCGGTGGAGTGTGCGTGGGATTCCCGCCCGGTTATCCTTCCCGAACTCGCCGATGCGCTCCGCTACATATTTGAGGTCGTAATCTTCGACTTGGGCACTCTCAAGCCGAATAGTGCGCTTCATAAAACGCGCCTCAGGCATCCGCCCCAAGTCCAACACAATCTCCAGCAGTTCAGGTAGGTCGGGCTGTTCCTCCAGCCACTGACGGATGACAGGGGGCAACACTTCCAGCATCGCATTCAAATCTTCCGAGAAGGCACGCTCACCCGTCGGCAACGATGGATTCATTCCTGTTTTCTCGTTTGGCATCTCTTCTGATGAAATTATACCTCTGTCTCACACAAAGCCCCCCCTTGCTTGCCATAGGAGACCCGGTCAGGGCAACCCCCATGCGATGATTGGAGACGCGCTTTGATATAATTGACTCGGATGATTCCCGAGCTCAAGGCGAAACTCAGCGCGCTACCCAAACAATCGGGTTGTTACCTATTCAAGGATACGCAGGGCACGATACTCTATGTGGGCAAAGCGGTCAACCTGCGCCAGCGCGTGCGCTCGTATTTCCAAAAGTCCGCCCACCACCCTCCCAAAGTGCAACGGCTCACGCGCGAGGCGACCGACCTGGAATGGATTGTCACCGACACCGAGCTGGAAGCGCTGATTTTAGAGGCGAACCTCATCAAGAAACACAAGCCCAAATACAATGTGCTGATGAAGGACGACAAGTCCTATCCCTACCTGTGCCTCACTCTGGGCGAGAAGTTCCCCCGACTGCTGGTGACCCGCAAAGTGCGCAAGGACGGCTCGCGCTATTTCGGTCCGTTTGCGAACTCATCGGCTGTCTGGTCGACCCACCAGCTGCTCCACCGCACCTTCCCGCTCATCCCGTGTGGCAAGGTGTGGTCTGGTGAGGCGGTTCAGCGTCCCTGCCTGTATTACCATCTGGGACAGTGTCTCGCGCCCTGTGCTGGGTTCGCAAATCCCGAAGAGTACCGCAGGCTCGTCGAGCAGGTGGTGCAGTTTCTGGAGGGGCGTGGCGATGAGCTGATACACAAGTTGGAACAAGAGATGCACGATGCGGCGGAGCGACTGGAGTTTGAGCGGGCGAAGTATTTGCGTGACCGAATCTTCGCTTTGAAGGCGATTCTGGAACGCCAGAAGGTGGTCAATCCCGAAGGCACCGACGAGGATGTGGTCGCCCTCGTCAAAGATGAGCGGGGCGCCTGTGTCCAGATGTTCTTCATTCGGGGTGGGCGTCTACTGGGACAGCGCCACTTTTTCCTGAGCGAAGGCGCCGACGACTCGCCCAACGGCATCATGAGCGAGTTCCTCAAGCAGTATTATCAAGATGCCGTGGAGGTGCCCCAGAAGATTCTTCTGCCTTACGAGGTCACGGAGGCACAGATTATCGCGCAGTGGCTCCGCCAGAAGCGTGGGAGCGCCGTGGAGATCCGCGTGCCCCATCGCGGCGAGGACGCCCAACTGCTGGAGATGGCTTCGCATAACGCCGAGTTAGCGCTCCAAAGCCTGCGTCAAGAGATGGAACAGAACGAGGCGTTCGCCGAATCGGCACTGATGGAACTCCAAGAGGTGCTGAACCTGCCCAACCCACCCCACCGCATCGAAGCCTACGACATTTCCAACATTCAAGGCACCGCACCAGTAGGCAGTATGGTGGTGTTCGAGGGGGGAATGCCCAAAAAGTCGGACTACCGGCGGTTCCGTATCCGCTGGCACCCCGAAAGCCCCGACGATTTCGCCATGATGAACGAGGTACTCACCCGTCGGCTCAAGGAGGCACTTCAAGGCGACGAGAAGTGGCGCACCCTACCCGACCTGATTCTAATCGATGGGGGCAAAGGTCAGCTCAATGCGGGGCTGAAGGCGATACGCGGGCTGGGGTTTGAAATCCCTGCGATTGGGCTGGCGAAGCGCTATGAACTGATTATCTTGCCCGATAGCTTTGAAGAGCTGGAACTCCCCCGCAGCAGCAAAGCCCTGCACCTACTCCAACGGGTGCGTGATGAAGCCCACCGTTTCGCCGTGAGCTATCACCGCAAACTGCGCGACGACCGTGCCCGACGCTCCCCATTAGATGAGATTCCGGGCATCGGACCACGACGACGCAAACTGCTCCTGCGTCTGTTCGGCTCTCTGGAGGGGATCCGTTCCGCCAGCGTGGAAGAAATCGCCTCTGTACCTACAATGACTCGCAAACTGGCGGAACGCGTGCTGGACTATCTGAGGGACGAATGAACCTCGCTCACTCGTCCACAGGTGAGAAGTAGATGACCGTCACAAGGTCTTCCGGTGAGACAGGACGGTCGTAAATGCGCTCCAACAGAGCAATCACATCGTCGGTGGAGCGGAATTCGGGGTTCTCCCGTTCAATGTCGCGCGGGCTAAGGTCGGCAATCGGCTTGACCTCCACGCGGTCTAAAATCGCCGTGAACAGTCGGCGCCGACGCCCGAAGCGCGGTCCGACCGTAACCCACACAATCTGTCCCGCACTATATTTACGCGACTTGTCGCCCAATCGTATTGTCGCGGTCTTGCGCAGGGTGCGCAGCATATCCTCGTATAGTTCCGTATAGAAGTTCAACGCAAACATTCCAGTCATCCCTCTTAATTATGCCACATCGCAAGTTCACCCTCCCGATAGAGTTTCCTGCAAAAAAGCCCCAAAGCGTGTCGGGGACACACACGCTCTGGGGCTGTCGGAGGT
>JBDNDR010000209.1:0-4247 GCA_046718995.1 Fimbriimonadales bacterium | reverse complement strand
GTAGAAGCCCTGCACCCGAGCCACCTCAGCCCGCTGGAAGAGGAACTGGAACTGCTCCTGGAGGTCATCGCCGACCAGCTTCAGACCCTCCGCGCCGAAATCGGATGAAGGTGATAGCGATTGATGGACCCGCTGGTTCGGGCAAAAGCACCCTTGCCAAGCGGGTCGCGAAAGCGTTGGGGTTCGTCTACTTAGACACGGGCGCGATGTATCGCGCCCTCGCGCTCAAAGCCCATCGCCACCAGTTAGACCCCGACGACGAACAAGCCCTCAGCGAGTTAGCCCAATCGACCCGTATAGAGTTCGTTCTAGAAAACGATGAGCAAAAAGTCCTGCTGGACGGCGAGGATGTGTCGCAAGCGATACGCCTCCCCCTCATCAGCGATTGGGCGTCGCGGGTCTCGGTACATTCGGGCGTTCGGCGTGCGATGGTGCAGATGCAAAAAGCCATCGCCCAGCAGGTGAACGGGCTTGTGGCGGAGGGACGCGATACGACCACCGTGGTCTTCCCCAACGCCTTACTCAAAATCTATCTTACGGCTTCACCCGAAGAGCGCGCACGCCGGCGATGGGAACAGCTCAAGGACCAAGGCGTGGAGCAACCTTACGAGGCTGTGCTGGCAGAAATCATAGAGCGCGACCGACGGGATACCACCCGCGCCGACTCGCCCCTCAAGCAAGCAGAGGACGCCGTGGTCGTTCAAAATGACGGCTGGACGAAAGAGCAAACCTTAGAGCATGTGCTGAGACTGTGCCGGGAGCGACTGGGAGAGCAGAGCGAGGGAAGGGCTTAATCTCCCTGTTCAGAGGCTCGACTCTGTGAAAAAATGCACAAACTGCCGATAACCTATTGACAGGACAGCTTGTTTTGGGGTATCCTATAGCCAGCAGGTGGGACAAGTTCCCCTGCCTGTGAGGGAGCAAAATGTTTAGTCTGGCTAAGATTGTGATTGGTTTCACAATCTCAGCGGGTGTAGATAAGCGTCATTTGGAGCGTGGCTCTTTTCTGCGCCCACTGAAGCAGGAGAAATTGACCTGCATGCCGAACAGAAACATCGGTACGAGGTGAACCTTATGCCACAGGTCTTTAGGCGTCATCATAATACGGTAGCGCGTGCGACGATTGTCGGCGGTGTTCTGGCGATTGTTGCTCTGGCGCTGGGCGGTTCCAGCTACACTCGGTCTGCATGGTGGACACGCGTCAAGGAGCCACCCGACCAACCCGTAGCGTTCAGCCACAAACACCACTACGAAGAGCTCGGCATCGATTGCCGATACTGCCACTGGTCGGTCACCGAATCGGCGCATGCGGGTGTGCCCTCGGCAGAAGTGTGTATGTCGTGCCACTCGCAGGTCTGGACGAATAGCCCACTCCTCCAGCCTGTGCGTGATGCCTACAACAACAATACGCCACTTGTCTGGAACAAGGTGAACGACTTGCCCGAGTTCGTCTACTTCAACCACAGCGCCCATGTGAACAAAGGTATCTCGTGTGCCACCTGCCACAACGGCATCGAAAAGATGCACCTGACCCACAAGTCGCAATATTTCTCTATGCAGTGGTGCTTGGACTGCCACCGCAATCCTGAGCAGCACATCCGTCCGGCAGGCGAGGTCTTCAATATGTACTACAAGACCCCGCGCAACGCAGAGGAGATGAAGGCGCTGTTGGATAAGCACGGCATTCCCTATGACCCGAATAATATCCCTCGCGACCAACTGGAGCTGGGCGCGCTGTTAGTGAAGCACTATAACATCCATAAAGAGCAGTTGAGCGACTGTTCAATCTGCCACCGGTGAGGAGAGCGATGGAAGAGCGAAACGAATCGAAAAAACCACAGAGTGCAGGCGAGCAGTTTTGGCGTAGTCTGGGCGAACTGGAGCAGACCCCCGAGTTTGAGGAACTGCTCAAGCGCGAGTTCCCCCGTCAAGCAGCACCGCTGGGCGACTTTGTGAGCCGACGCCAGTTCCTTAAACTGATGGGCGCCTCGATGGCGCTGGCGGGGCTGTCGGCTTGTGGCTATAAGCCCCAAGGTCCCATCATCGCCCAGTCGCGCACACCCGAAGACCGTCTGCCCGGCATCTCCCATTACTATGCCACGGCGGTCACACTGGGCGGCTATGCGCATGGGGTGCTGGCACGCGTCTACGAAGGACGCCCCATCAAGCTGGAAGGCAACCCCGACCACCCCGCCAGCATGGGCGCCACCAGTCTCTGGACGCAAGCCGAAATCTTGAACCTGTACGACCCCGACCGCTCTCAGACCGTGTTGAAGTTCGGACGCCCAGAGACCTGGCAAGCCTTCGGCGCCGAACTGGCGAATGAGCTCGCCAAGCAGAGCATCGTGAAAGGCGAGGGTGTGCGTATTCTCACAGGACGGGTCACCTCGCCGAGCCTCGCAGACCAGATTCGGCAGTTCCTTCAGGCGAACCCGCAAGCCAAGTGGTACCAGTACGAGCCAATCCATTTTGACAATGTTTACGAAGGTGCGCGTATCGCGTTCGGCGAGTGGCTCACCCCTGTCTATCGCCCGCGCGAGGCGAAAGTGATTGTCGCCTTAGATAGCGATTTCCTATTCAGCGACCCCGGCTCGGTGCGCTATGCCCGCGAGTTCGCTGAGGGACGGCGCATCCGCAAGACACAGATGGAGATGAACCGCCTCTATGTGGCGGAGCCGATGTTCACCGTCACGGGCATGACCGCCGACGAGCATCTGCCTATCCCCTCCAGCAAGATTGGGCGCCTGATTGTGGAGATTGCGCGTATGGTCGGTGCGCCCGTTGAGGCGGATGTCACGGGCAACTTAACCGAACAGGAGCAGAAATGGGCGCAGGTCGTGGCGGGCGACCTCGTAGCCCATCGCGGCGAGAGCCTGGTGATGGTCGGCGAAGCACAACCCGCTGAAGTGCACGCTATCGCCCACGCTATCAATAACTATCTGGGTAATGTCGGCAAGACGGTGGTGTTCATCCCACCCGCCGATGAGAAGCCGACCCTCCATCTAAATGACATCCGCCAACTCGCTCAAGACATCGAGCAGAACAAGGTGCAGGTGCTGATTATGCTGGGTGTGAACCCCGCCTATAACGCACCTGCCGACCTGAAGTTTGAGGAGCTCATCCCGAAAGTGCCGTTCTCGGTTCATATGGGGCTGTATGTGGACGAGACGGCGGCGCTGAGCGTGTGGCACCTGCCCGAGAGCCACCCCTTTGAGACCTGGGGCGATGCCCGTGCCTTTGATGGTACTGTCACCATCCAGCAGCCGTTGATTTTCCCGCTCTATCCCAACACGCGCTCGGCGCTGGAACTGATGGCTCAAGTGAACGGCAAAGCGGGCACGCAACCGTTTGACCTAGTGCAGACCTATTGGAAGAACGCAAAGGTCGCGCCTGCCGCCCAGTTTGACGCAGTATGGCGCAAGGCAGTACACGACGGCGTGTTAGTGCGCACAGCACGCCCGGTCAAGCAGGTCGCGATGGCAAAGACTCCGCTCGTGGTGCAACTGCCTATCACAGCGGAGCCAGTGCAGGCGCCCGCAGGACGCACCTTTGAAATCCGCTTTGCGCCCGACCCGACCCTCTACGATGGGCGGTTCGCCAACAACGCTTGGCTCCAAGAGCTGCCTAAGCCCGTCACGCGTATCTGCTGGGACAATCTGGCGTTTATGAGCCTGAAGACCTTCAAGGAGCTGGGGCTGTGGGAGAAGGGCACTATGGCGTTCAACGAAGACCCAGCTTTTGTGCGCGATGTGGCACCGTTGGTCGAGCTGCGCTTGAACGGACGCACGCTCGTCTGCGCGGCGTATCCCATTCCGGGACATGTGGACGATGCGGTGACCATTCACTTGGGCTATGGGCGTACCCGTGCTGGGGAGAAAGGCTCGGGCACCGGTTTCAACGCCTACACGCTCCGCACCACCGACACGCCGTGGTTTGGACGTGGAGCTGAGGTCGTGCCGACCCGCCAGACATACCCCGTGGCGCGCACGGAGGAACACCACCTCATCGACACCCGCAAGCCCGACACGATGGACAGCACTCAGCATCGTCCTATCCTGCTCACGGCGCTGCTGGAAGAGTTCAAGAAAGACCCCGAACTGAAAGATAAGCCCCACCGCAAGGGCTACGAACACGAACCGCCCAGTATGTATCCGGATCGCTGGCAATATGATAACTATGAGAATCCGGACAATCACCGCTACGCTTGGGGCATGGTGATAGACCCGACGCTCTGTACAGGTTGTAGT
>JBDNDR010000208.1:0-4273 GCA_046718995.1 Fimbriimonadales bacterium | reverse complement strand
GGCGTAGTACATGTTATTGATAGCGTAGCTTCCGAATCGTCGACCCACATTGGTGGTGCCCATCGGGTCGCCACAATCTGCCTCGCGGAACACCTGAGTGCCGTTGGGCGAGTAGGGCTGGAACACATAGCGCTTGTTCGGCATCAGCGTGTGCTGGCGGTTACCCTCGTGGGGCAGAGTGCCCGAAATCGGGGCGAAGGGGTCGCTCGGACAGTTGAACACATCCACATTCTTGATGTAGGGTTGAATGACATCCATCCAGCGGGGCGAGGAACAGTTCGTGAAGTGGGCACCTTCGGGCACGCGGGGCGGGTCCGCATAGGCGTTGCGGGGCAGAATCTCGTCGTAGTCCTGTGTGTACATCTGCACGCCCAAACCGATTTGCTTGACATTAGAGAGACAACCCGTCTGGCGAGCCTTCTCTCGCGCTTGAGCGAACACAGGAAACAGGATCGCTGCCAAAATCGCGATAATCGCGATGACGACCAAGAGCTCAATCAGTGTAAAGCCTCTTCGTTTCATAGAGAAATCCTCCAGCGAAGAGGATACACTGTGCCGTTTTAAGGACAGGTTAAAAGACTGGGAACAGGTGGAGCGTTAGTCGTCCACGCCCAGAATCTGCGTATAGACCACTTGGTGCGGATGAACCGCTACCACCCCCCTTGCTCCTAACTCGCTGGAGCCTGATGTCCGAATGAAACAGATACCTGGCAAACGCACTAAATCGTCCGATTGGCGTAGTTGGTTAATCACCGCCTCTGCCTCGTCGCGCGAGTTGATGGGGCAGTCAATCTCCTGCCCGTTCGTCAATCCAATCAATAAGGTGACTCGTGCCATAGAGTTGCCTCCAGTCGAAAGGTTCGCCACAGGTGTATGAATTCCTGCTATTCGATTCGGACGATTTGGTACTGCACCGTGCCTTTGGGGGTTTGTACTGTGACGATGTCGTTCTTTGTTTTACCCAGCACCGCCTCACCGAGCGGTGAGAGGATGGAGATTCGGTCTTGGAGCGGGTCGGCTTCGATAGAACCCACCAGTTGGATGGTACGCTCGCGGTCGGTGCCTACTTCCACAAGGGTCACGAGGCTCCCCAAGTCGGCGATTTCCCCCGCATTGTTGGAGCGTTCTACCACCCGCGCACGGCTCAATACCGTCTCTAAGTCCTTGATGCGCCCCTCCAGCATCGCCTGCTGGCGCTTGGCATCTTGATAGTCAAAGTTCTCGCTCAGGTCGCCCAAGGCGCGGGCTTGGCGGATGCGCTCGGCAATCTCACGGCGCTTGACGGTCTTGAGCTCTTCCAGTTCCTTCTTGAGGCGAGCGTACCCCTCAGGCGTAACCAAAATCTCCGACATGGCGAATCTTATACCTCATTCAGGCGACCTGACGCTGTTCCTGTGCGACCGGCAGGCGCAGAACAAAACAGGCACCCTGAGGCGATTCAATCAATCGGAGGGTGCCGCGATGCTTCTGGGCAATCTCTAGCGAGATGGCTAAACCCAGCCCCGTGCCTTTGTTGGGGTCTTTCGTGGTGAAAAACGGGTCAAAGATTTGGCTCACAATTTCGTGAGGGACACCGGGCCCGTTATCGGCGATGGCAAGTTCCACCCATTCACCCTCTTCATCGTGCGACACGCGGGTCTGGATAGTGATGTGCGCGTCTGGACGGTCTTCTAAGGCGTCGCGCGCGTTCGTCAGGAGATTAATCACAATCTGCTCCAGCGAGTTCGGCTCGCCTAAGACCGTAGGCAAGGGCGTGGTGTAGTCTTCTGTGAGAGTAATCCCCCGATTGCGGAGCTGCTCTCGTAGAAGCACCAGCGCGTTCTGTACCACCGTGTTCAGGTCTACGGGGTCTTGCTCTTCGCGAGGTTTGCGTGCGAAGGTGCGTAGGTGCATGATAATCTGGCTCATCCGTTGGGTCTGGCGTGAGACAATCTGGAGGTCTTCTTGGAGGGTTTGGAGGTCTTGCTCGGTGAGGGTTCCGTTTTGCGCTTCCATCGTATCCAGCGTTTGCTGGGCAATTGCACGGATAATGGCGAGTGGCTGGTTCAACTCATGCGCCACCCCCGAAGCCAGCGTGCCCAGCGAGGCGAGCTTAGAGGATTGGATCAGCTGCGCCTCCGCTCGCTTTAGTTCCTCTTGACCTTGCTGAACCACATCGACCATATGGTTGAACGAATCGGCGAGGTCATCCAAGTCGGGGATTCCGCGTTCGGGCAGTTCCACGCGCCGATTGAGGTCGCCCTGTGCTATGTCGTGAGTGGCGCCCACAAGGGTACGCAAGGGCATAATCACCTTCTTGTGGAGCAGTAGTCCACCCCACAACATACAGACCAACACCGCACCCAAAGCCAATAGAAACGCGTTGCGCATCTGGTCGGTGATGCTATGGGTCATCTCAGAACCGATACTCTCAAAGCGGGCGTTTGTGCGTTCAAACACTTCGGCTTGTTGGCGGTTTAGCTCGTGGCTCACCTCGTTCAGGGTGCTATTCAGCATTCCTGTAATCAGCGTTTCCAGCTCACGACGCTGTTGTTGGTTCAGCGTGTTGAGGCTGGCGAGCGACTCGCGCAGTGCCTTCTGTTGCGCGTCTTGCGAGAGATGAGCCAGCTGACTTTGATAACTTGCCAGGTGCTTGTCTATCTGCTGAGTCGCTTGGTCACCAATCTGTTGGATGGCGCGGCTCGCTTGGTTCTTTTGCGTTTGGAAGACCGTCGCCAGTTGGTCTTGGATTTGGTTGGCAAGTGCGTAGGCGTCCTCAGTCGGTTGAACAGTAATCAAGGTCGCACGCAAGGCACGGATGGGGGCTGTGCCGACCAGATAAGTCGCTTTCCCTACCGAGACCTCTTGGCTGGTGGAGCGGGGTGAGCGCCCTACTTGAGGCGCAAAGAGGGTTTCGTGCTGACCGATTTGGGCAGGGTCGGGATGGGCTAAGATGCGGGCATCTCCTGAAACCAGCATCGCATACCCTTGATTACCAATACGGAACTGGCGCACGACCCGATTCAGTTCGTCTATGTTCACCAGCGCAAAGAGTGCCCCCGTGAACTGAGTCCCGCGCTGACGCACCGGCACAATGATTGGTACAAGGAGTGTGCGCTGTGCCAGTTGGGGGATGAGCACTGCCTCACCGATAACGGGGTCGTTGGTGTCTTGCAGTGAGTTCCATACGGCGATGAGGGCAGGGCGTAGCACCTCCTCTTGAATTGGCTCGTCGCTTACCATCAGGCGGGGCTTGCCCTCGGCGTCCAGCTTCGCCAGCACCAGATAGGCGTTTTCACGGTTCTGGAGCGCTTGGAGAATCCAGCGGCTCTCCTGCTCTTGGTCATTTTGAATCGCGGGCTGTTGCGCCAGTAGGGTCAGCTGGGTGGTGTAGTTACGAAAAACGCTCTCTATCTGGCGCGAGAGGCTATCGGTGAGAATTTGGAGCTGATTGGTGACCAGCTGAGCGATTACCGAACGGGTTGTGTCGGAGGTGGTGGCGGCGAGGTTGGCGAAACTCTCTTGTTGGAGGTTCTGCACATTCTGGGCGACATCATCCAGCGTCTGCTTGAGGTTCTGTTGGGTCGTCTGCTGAAGTTTGACGAACTCACGCGCGCTTTGTGTGCGAAATCCCTCGATGCCCCTTTCCAGCACCTCCTTCTGCTCTTGGAGCGCCTTAGCACGGTAGGAGGCGGTTCTTTGCTCCATTCGGCTGGAGAAACCGCCTATGGAGGTGCGTAGTACCTGTTCTACAAACTGTTCTACCTCTTGGCGGTAGTGGCTTAGCTCCTCTTGGGCGCTCGCTTGGAGCTGGATACTGGATTGGCTGATCTGTGCCCTCAGGTAGAGCATCAGCACCACTCCTGCCAGCGTTACAGGGAGCAACGCCATGAAGGTATACATCAACTGCATCCAGGCACGCAAACTCATCCGTTTCATTGCTCAAACACCTTGTCTGCCAAGTTCAAAAGCATTTCGGGAATGGTGATATTGAGTGCTTTCGCCTGCCTGAGATTGTAGTAGATTAGATATTTGCGTGGCGATTGGATGGGCAGGCTCGCCGGGTCGGCTCCTTCCAGCAGGTGGGCAACGAGTTCGGCTCCCAAGACGCCCTGCTCACGGAAATCGATTCCAAGCCCCACGAGCGCCCCGCGCCGAACAAAGCTATCAGCGAAAGCGACGAGCGGAATCTTCTGCTCCGTCGTGAATGCCAGAATCTGGTTGAACGGCTCCGGTGCGGCGCAGACGGGGTCAGGGATGAGCATCATGGCGTCTACATTGCCCAGCAGCGACG
>JBDNDR010000207.1:0-4284 GCA_046718995.1 Fimbriimonadales bacterium | reverse complement strand
GGCATACGGAGCAATCGGGATAATCTGGTCAGCGACTTCGCGTAGGGCGATCAGGGTGCGATTTGGCTCCAAAGTGAGCACCATCACGGTTCCGCCCCCGCCGCCGGCTCCTGCGAGCTTAGCACCCAACGCCCCGTTCTCCCGCGCCACCTCCACCAGCCGATGGAGGCTCTCCCCACTCCCGCCCAGTGTGTGGATGATGGCGTAGTTCTCGTTCATCAGCGCGCCCAACCGTTGCCAGTCGCTCTCCAACAGCGCCATCCGTCCCTCACGCGCCAGACGCCCGATGCGAGCCATCCCTTCCACCACTTCGCTGTCGCCCTCTTCCCAACGGGTGCGCAGGCTCTTGTGAACCGTGCCCGAGAACCGCTTGCCCCCTGTCGTCGCCAGCCAGAGGGGCAACGCCTTGCCTGCGCAATAGTGCTGGAGCGGTTCCACCGTCGCCAACGGCTCTGCAGGGTCGGCACCCAGCCCCTCCTTGTCGCGAAAGTCCATCAGGTTCAGCCCGCCGAACACCGCCATATAGAAGTCCTGATAGCCACACGCCACCTGAAGCAGTCGTGCCTCGATGTGGCGTACCCGCTCCGCAAAGCGATGGGGCAGCGCAGGGAGCGTGCCTTCGTAGCGCATCAGACACCCCACAATCGCCGTGAGGAGCGCCGAGGAACCTGCCAATCCCGACTGTTCGGGGATGTCGCTCTCTATGCGCAGGGTGAAGTGCGCATTCGCCAGTGTGAACCCCAACCCCTGCAAAGCGACCCGACAGACATCAAACGCATCCCCTTGCAACTCCAAACTGTCGGGCACCAGCACCTGCGTACGCGATTGAAAAGTAAGCCGTTCCGAGCGTTCCAGAGTGCATCGGGCGCGTAGAGGAATCGCACACGAAATGACCGTGCCACCGTACATATCGCTGGGGTTTCCAATCACTCCGGCACGACCGGCGACCGAACAGCGTATCGGCTCCATCACTGAGAGAGGTTCGCTTGA
Organism: Fimbriimonadales bacterium; assembly: GCA_046718995.1. Lineage (GTDB taxonomy): Bacteria > Armatimonadota > Fimbriimonadia > Fimbriimonadales > GBS-DC > CAKZQI01. The sequence goes on along the minus strand of JBDNDR010000207.1, from coordinate 3,294 downwards.
GAGGGGAGAACTCCTGCAAATCAAAGGGCACAGGCATTGACACCTGCGCCCTCAAACCTTAGCCAACCGAGATGCTCTTGATGCGGAGCTGGGTAATCGGCTGACGATGTCCCCAGCGGCGACGCTGGTTCTTCTTGGGCTTATATTTGAACCCGATGATTTTAGGACCCTTGACATGCTTGGCGATTTCGGCGACCACCTTCGCACCCTGCACATAGGGCGCGCCGACCTTGACGCCCTCATCGGTGCGCACCATCAACACTTCGGTAATCTCTACTTCGCTCCCATGGTCGCCTTCTATCTTTTCTACACTAACCACCGCGCCCGGCTCGACACGGTACTGTTTGCCTCCAGTTTGGATGATTGCATACATCGTATCTGTCTCCTCCTAAGCGGAGGTGATTATACCTCATTTTCTGACACTTCGCGCAACTTCCCCTGCTTATACAGCTCCCATACGCGGAACACCGAGTTGCGATGCGGACGGATTTTGCAGTGTTCATCCTCATTCCGCTTCTCGTTGCAATAGCCGAGCGGCACACACTTAGGCACCAGCAGTTTGCCGAAGTAGGGGTCTGCCTGCATCAGTTCTCTGCGGATGAGTTTGAACATCTGTCGGATTTCCCACTGCGCCAAGATACAGAGCCTCAGACCTGCCATATGAATCAGCTGGCGTAGGTTCACGGTCATAATCAGGTTGGTCGTAACGGCGTTGGGGAACACGAAACGCGCATCCTCCGCCGGGATTCCTGCTTCCAGAAAGCGATTATAGACCTCCTCACTGGTGTCGCGGAACCGCTCAAACTCTTTTAGCGCCTCCTCGTTCGCTTCGATGCTCGGCGGGGTCACATAGAGGGGTTCTTTATACTTCACATAGCGCTGGCTCTGCTGGTCAAACGCAACCCCGATGCGGTGGCGCACCAGTTGATGCGAGAGGGCACGGCTCACCCCAGAAATCGCGAACACGAAACTGATATGCTCAATCGTGCTATGATGCCCCGAATCGACCACATGCTCAATCAGTTTGAGTACGCGTTCGGGTGGCACCTTGTCGCTGAGGAACTCATCCCAGATTTGTTGGGGCGTCTTCTCGCTGTAGCAGGTACGCGCAGCCAGATAGATAAGCCCCTGATAGTATTTCTGGATGATTTCCGCAGGGGGGAAAATCAGGCTGACCTCCATCGTGCCGCGCTTTGCCATGGCTTAGTCCTCGTGATTAGAGCATACCCTATCAGGCATCGGTGCGCTCCAGATAGGTACGCAGGTAGTCGCCATAGCGATAGAGGGCACTGCGCGCCCGCTCCAGCCGCCCGATGAGGTATCCACCGTCGTGTCGTAGAATCTCATCCAGGGTTTCGGCGCAGAAGAGGGCTTCCATCGCATCGGTCGGTCGTCCCACCGTGCGCAGTCCGAACTCGGTGTCGGAAGGGTCGCAGTTCAGATGGGCGGTGAGGTAGGGACGGATTTGGGGATAGGCGCGCTGGAACCACTTGCGCAGCCGTTGATACTCCGCTTGCCAGGGTGCCCCCTCCTCGGCGAACGCCGAGTCACAGATGAGCTCGGACAGCTGTTCAAAGTGGGTGTAATACTCGGCTAATAACATGCGTTGCTCCTCCACCGGCAGTTCCACCGTGTGTCCGCGCCATTGCTGAATCTGGTCGCGTACCGTTTCGGGGAGCGCAATCACCACTGCGACCGCCTTCATCAGAGCGATGCGCAGATAGATTCCTACCTGCCACAGGCTCTTCCGTATCCCCAGCGCCCAGATGCGCGCTCGTGCAATCCATCCCATCCTATGCCTCCGTGCGGTTCTCGCTTGACTTCGTGACAAAATTCAGTTTCAGGTCGCGAAGTTGACGCTCGTACTCCTTTAGCAGTTCTGGTTCGAGGCGTGGGCGCAGTTTTCCTACCAGAAATTCGGCGCAATCAATCGCAATTTTCGCTTCGTCCAACGCCATGCGTGTCTTGCCCGATACAGGGTCTGGAATCAGTCCCAGCGCCTGCCACCCAGCGGTGATGTAAAGGCTCAGCGTGTAAGCCAACAGGTCGTAGATATCTATCGATGCCTGCGCAGTCTCCATTTCTTCACGCATTCGCCTTTCACCTCCCATCTGCCCGATTATACCCTCTGTGATTCAAATCACGGAACCGCTCGAAGTCTATGCAGTATCCTTAAAGCGCATCGAAAGGTGCGACATCTCAGAAGGAGGAACTGTTATGCCTACAATCGTGGATATCGCTGTTTCCGCTGGTTCGTTCAATACGCTGGTTCAAGCCGTTCAGGCGGCGGGTCTGGTTGAGACCCTCAGTGGACCGGGTCCGTTCACTGTGTTCGCCCCGACCGACGAAGCGTTCGCCAAGATCCCCCAAGACACGCTCCAGGCGGTACTTGCCGACCGAGAGAAGCTCACTGCTATCCTGACTTATCATGTGGTGCCGGGCAGGCTGATGGCAGCCGATGTCGTTCAGCAGAGCCAACTGCAGACGGTTCAGGGTCAGAGCATCACGGTTAGCACCGAAGGTGGCGCGCGCGTGGACAACGCCAATATCATCCAGACCGATATCGAGGCAGACAACGGGGTCATTCATGTGATTGACGCTGTGATTATGCCCAAGTAATCATCAACACCTCGCAACTCAATTTGGGTGGTGCCTTTGGGTGCCACCCTATTTTTTATTGAGGTCTAAAACGAAAATCTCACGCTGTTCGTTGGTGATGACCAAGCGTTGGTCGTCCACCCACTCGATTGCCTCACACTGCTTGCCGTTGCGAAAGCGGATTTGGCGTGCCTTCCCTTCAGAGAGAAACTTGTCGCCCTGCGTGGGCTTTTCAAAGAGCCAGACCGACTGCTGGGGCGCTTGACAGAGTACCGCCAAAGTGCGCCCATCGGGTGAGAGCGCTGCCGCCGTCACCCAGCCCCCCAAGTCTGAATGGCTGTCTACTTTGGTCAGCGTGTTAACTTTGTCGGTGTGGGTCGTGTCTAATCGGTAGAGGTTGGTGCTGTTCTCTGGTGTGCTGAGCGAGCCTTGTTTGCGGTGCTTGGTGAGGAAGTAGAGTTTCCCTCCCATCACGAACACCGCTTCACAATCGTAGTGCCAGCGGTCGGTCGGGGGGAAGCCGCTCTGGTCGGGATAGGCAATTGGAATGCGCTGGAGGATATGGGCGCGTGTGGTCTGCTCGGGGTTCGGCTCTTTGAGGACATAGACCGCCAAGTCGCGCCGAGCGTTGCCGTTATTCCCCACATCGGTGATGTAGAGGGTGTCGCCATCGATGGTGATGTCTTCCCAGTCGAT
>JBDNDR010000206.1:0-4302 GCA_046718995.1 Fimbriimonadales bacterium | reverse complement strand
CCGGCATCGGCAGGCGCGTGTTGTGCCCACAGTTCCCATTCCACCTGCGAAATCCAGAAAGGCGCACCCGTATAGGCTTTCACAGTCGGCACACCCACCACATGGTCGAAATGCCCATGCGTCGCCAGAATCGCTACAACGGGAGGGTCGCCCAACTCCTGTAGGCGCTGGACGATGCGCTCCGCCTCTAAGCCGGGGTCGATCACGACGGTTTCTTGCGTAGCGGTACAGGAAACAAGATAACAGTTCGCTTGAAGTATGCCCAAAGTGAGCGTCTCTATCCGTATCACGGCGGTATAGTTATGGGCAACTCCACAAGGTTCCTGCTATGGAAACGCTATTGGATTGGGATCGGCAGGTGTTCTTTTGGGTCAATCACGGCTTGAACCACCCGTGGCTGAACCCCGTGATGTGGCTCATCACCAGCTTGGGCTTAGGCTGGGTGCAGATGCTGATGGTGCTGAGCGCCACCTTAGCGCCCCAGCGGACAGTGTCCGGTTGGCGGCTCGGCAGACGCTGGCGCAGTGTGTTCTTCCCAGCGTTGGTGGCATTCGTGGGCAGTGGGATCACGGTGCAGGTCATCAAGAAGCTGGTGCCGCGTCTACGCCCGTCCAACTTGCCCGAAGCGCTGGTTGCACCCGATGAGCGCATCTTTTATGGCTCGTTCCCCTCGGGGCACACCACCACAGCGTTCGCCATAGGTTTCTGGGTCTGGCTCTGCTTGAGGAAGACGCGCTACGCTTGGGTGGGCTGGGCAGTGATGGGGCTGGCAGGGTTAGTCGGCTTGTCGCGTATCTATCGCGGGGTGCATTACCCGTTGGATGTGTTGGCAGGCGCAGCGCTCGGCATGGTTTGGGGATGGGTCGCCTATCGGTTCGGTCAGTGGCTCAACTCAAGCCGTAGACAGGAATCGCTGCGCCGTGAATCGCCTCCGCTAACGGCGAGCAGAGGAACATCGCCACCTGCGCAATCGCCTCCGGACGCACCCAACGGCTAAAATCGGCGTCGGGACGCGCCTGACGATTGGAGGGCGTGTCGATCGTGCCGGGCAAAATGCAGTTCACCCGAACGCCCCGATGCTTGAGCTCCTCCGAGAGTGATTCGGTGAGCCGAATCAGCGCACCCTTCGCCGCGCAGTAGCCCGCACCACCCGCAAAGCCCGCCAACCCTGCGCGCCCGCCGATATGCACCAGCGCGCCACTGCCCGCCTCCAACAGCAACGGCACCACCGCACGCGAAACCAGAAACGCCGAGTGCAGGTTCATATTCAACATCAGGTGCCAGTCCTCCAGCGGTGTCTCGTGGACGGGTGCGCCCGCCTTGAACCCGCCGATGGTGTTCACCACACAGTCCAGCTTGCCGAAGCGGTTGCGAATGGCGCTTGCCATCTGTTCGGCGTCGTCGGGCTGAGTGAGGTCTCTATCGCCCAGCAGTAGGTGCGCCTCGCTCAGGGCAAGGTCGGCGAACAGTTCATCCAAGAGCCGTGCGTTGCGCCCCACCAGAACCATCGTCGCGCCTGCCTCGTGGAACTGGCGCGCCACAACGCGACCGAGCGAACCCGTTGCGCCCGTCACCAGCACCGTCTTGCCCGAAAAGTCCCAACGCACCATAGGGCGATTCTACCTGAAGCGCCAAAGCAGGTTCGCCCCCCGCTCCTGCGCCAAGATAGAGGAAGCGGAGTAGACCTTCACATGCCCATCCGCGAAGATAAGCACCGCCAACCCCCGATTATCCCCCGTAGCGTGATGCCGAGCGAACAGAGGCTTGAGCTGGGACGGGGGCAGATGATTGAGCTCACGCACCAGGTCGCGGTCTGCTACGAGGGGTGTGCCCAAGCGTGGGTCGATCGGGTTCGGCTGACCGACATACGGGTCAAACACATAGCCCCGATACTTCTCGCTGGTGGGTCCGCTGGCGGTGTCGCCAAAGAGGGGCGTGCGGGCTGGCTCGTCCATACTGGCGAGGCGCGCTGGCTCCAGAAACCCCTCGCGCAACAGAGGGTCGTAAGCCGTCGCCGCCGTGTAGCCGATGGAGCCAACCCCACGCTGAGACCAGTCGGTGGGGAAGCCTGAACGCTGGGCACTGGGGCACACGAAAATGTTCGTATCACGCACATAAGGCTGGATGAGGCGTGTCCAGATGCGTTCGGGCACTTCGGTAGGCACGGCATAGTTCGTGGAGGGCGGAAACGCCTCGTCAAAGTCCTGCGTGTAGGTCATCACGGCAATCGCCAGTTGACGGGCGTTGGAAGCGCAAGCCGTCATCCGTGCCCGCTCCCGTGCCTGCGCAAACACAGGAAACAAGATAGCCGACAGTACAGCAATGATTGCGATGACCACCAACAACTCAATCAGAGTGAAACCCCTTCGGCTCATACGGGTAGTATACACCATCCATCCGGACGGCTGTCCGAGTCATCCGAACGCCCGTCCCAGTCATCCGGACGGCTGTCCGAGTCACCCGGACGCCCGTCCGAGTCATCCGAACGGCTGTCCGAGTCACCCGAACGCCCGTCCGAGTCACCCGAACGCTCGTCCCAGTCATCCGGACGGCTGTCCGAGTCATCCGGACGCCCGTCCGAGTCACCCGAACGGCTGTCCGAGTCATCCGGACGGCTGTCCGAGTCATCCGAACGCCCGTCCGAGTCATCCGAACGCTCGTCCGAGTCATCCGAACGCTCGTCCCAGTCATCCGGACGGCTGTCCGAGTCATCCGAACGCCCGTCCGAAACGGGGTGGGGGCAGGTCGTTGGCTCCCTCTCGCATCGCACCGCAGGATTCCTGTCGGCACACCCGAACAGAGGGCGTATGAACATTCGGGAAGCGACCTTTGAGTGGATGGCACAGCGTGGTGTGCGCTTCGTTTTCGGCAATCCGGGGTCTACCGAACTGCCGTTTTTGGTGGGACTGCCTGAACCCGTGCGCTATGTGCTGGCGTTGCAGGAGAGTGTTGCGCTGGCGATGGCGGACGGCTATGCGCAAGCCAGTGGCAAACCCGCCTTCATCAACCTGCATGTGGCGCCGGGCTTGGGCAACGCGATGGGTGTGCTGTTTACGGCGATGAAGAACCGCACGCCGTTGATAGTCACCTGCGGTCAGCAAGACACCCGACACATCTTTCACGAACCGCTCCTCTCAGGCGACTTGGTTGGGATGGCGCGCCCCGTCACCAAGTGGGCTTATGAGGTGCAGGACGCGAACGATGTGCCGAACGCTCTGGAGCAGGCGTACCATATCGCGATGACGCCCCCGCGCGGTCCGGTGTTTGTCTCTATTCCGATGAACTATTGGGACGCGCCCGCCAGTGGGGTTCCGCGTCGGGCGGTTCACCCACCGAGTGCGCCTCAGGGGCTGGAGTCGTTGGCGCAGGCACTGGCTCAGGCACAGCGTCCGGCGTTGGTGTTGGGAGCCGGTGTTGGTGGGGCAGGGGCGGTGCGCGAAGCCGTCGCCCTCGCCGAACGGATTGGAAGCGCGGTCTACCACGCGCCACTGAACTCGCGGATGGCGTTCCCGACGAATCACCCGCTCTACGAGGGGATGCTGTTGCCGGCGGTGCCGCGCATTCTGCAGACGCTGAGCCAGCACGATTTCGTTTTGGTCGTCGGTGCGCCGATGTTCCTGCTGTATCCTTACTTTCCGGGTGCGTTGCTCCCACCGGGCGTGCGCGCGGCGCTGATTACCGACGATGTGCTGGAAGCCTCGCGCATGCCGGGCGAGATGGCGTTTGTGGGGGACATCCGCCTGGCGTTAGCCTCGCTGGCGGAGCAGGTGCCCCCGCGTGACTACACGATGCCCTCGCGTGCGGTGGAGGAGGCACGGCGCCGTTCGGAAGCGACGCGTGCCCGTGCCAAGATGGGTGCCTTCTTCGTGTTGCACACTTTGTCGCGCCACTTGCCATCCGACGCCGTGATTGTGGACGAGGCGGTCTCGTCCAGCCTCTGTTTGCGGGAGTTTGTGCGCTTGGGCGTCGAGAACGACTATTACACCTCCGCCAGTGGGGGGCTGGGCTGGGCGATGCCCGCCTCGATTGGGATTAAGATGGCACAGCCGGAACGCCCCGTCGTGTGCGTGATTGGCGACGGCTCGGCGATGTACTCGGTGCAAGCCCTCTGGAGCGCACGCGAGGAGAACGCCGCCGTGCTGTTCCTGGTGCTGAATAACCGCGCCTACAACATCCTCAAGAGCTTCACGATGGCGTTCTACCCCGGTACCGAGAAGAGCGTGCAGGGATTGGATGTGCCTCATCTGGACTTGGTGGCGCTGGCGCAGGGGATGGGCGTGCATGCCGAGCGGCTGACCACCC
>JBDNDR010000205.1:0-4318 GCA_046718995.1 Fimbriimonadales bacterium | reverse complement strand
GCCGGTTCTCAGCCCTGACCAGCTGATTACGATGCAGAAGCAGGTGCGGCGAGTCTATGTCGGTTCGGGGGTTCGTCGCTATCTGGTGGAGTTGGTGCAGGCGACCCGGCATCACCCCAACATTGCGCTGGGCGCCAGTCCGCGCGCCTCGTTGGCACTCTTGGCAGGCGCGCAAGCCTTAGCAGTGCTATCCGACCGCCACTATGTGATGCCCGATGATGTCCAGCGGATGGCGGTGCCCGTGTTGGCGCACCGCCTGATGACGCGTTCCGACCCCTCTGGTAAGCTGGTGAGCGCCGAGTCGGTCATTCGCCAGATTCTCCAGCAGGTGCCTGTGCCCATCACGGGAGAGGGCTGATGCGCGAGTTCAAGCTCACGGCGATGATGGCGGCGACCTCGTTCCTGCTCTGTTCGGGGCTGATTACCAACAACCGCCAGATGTACTGGATGGCGAGTGTGCTGGGCTTACTGATGGCAGGGGCTTATCTGCTGGTTCGCTATGGGGCGCGCGGGCTGGTCGTCCAGCGTCGTGCCCCCGCCGAAATGGTGGAAGGCGAAAGCGCCGAAGTCACCATGACGCTCCAAGTGAGTTCGCATGTGGTCGGTGAGGTGCAAGACACTGTGCCCTCCGCTTTTGAGGTGGAGCCACTACCTGTCAGCGATGACCGCCAATCCCAGCGCTACCGAATCACCGCACGCCAGCGCGGACTGCATCGCTTGGGACCCGTGCAGGTTGTGCTGTCCGACCCGTTTGGGCTGTTCTTCTATCGCAAGACGGTGCCCGAGTACACGGAGCTCATCGTCCTGCCGCGTCCGGTAGCGATTCCGAACTGGCACTGGGAAGGGGGCGGGCGTGGACGCTATACCGCCTCGTCCGTTCAGCGCGGTCAGCGGGGCGAGGGCACCGACTGGCACGGCACGCGCCCCTATGTGCCCGGCGACCCGCTCAGACGCATCAACTGGCGCGCCACCGCCCGCCACAACACATGGCATGTCCAAGAGTTCGAGTCGAGCCAACTGGCGCCCCTGCTGATTGCGGTAGACTTATCGCCCGCTTGGCGTGCTGACGGCGAGAGTTATCCCGATTTTGACCAAGCCCTGCGCCACATCGCCTGGATGGTGTTGGAAGCGCCTCGCCAAGCGGTACGGCTGATGGTGCATCTGCCCGGAGGCGAGACACTCGCACTCGGCAACACGAACCCCAACGAGTACCGCCAGTTCCTCAGACGGCTGGCGTTGCTCCAACCGGGCGCGCAACTGCCTCTGATAGAAGAACTGCCCCAACTCGTCCAGCAGTACGGCGACCAGTACCGAATCGTGCTGTTTGTACCTCCCAACGAGCGTGCCCTCTACGAAAGTGCCCTGCCACGCTTTGGGGGCGCTGTGGAGGTCGTCTGAAGCAACATAGGCTCCGAACTACCCTCTCGAAAAAAAATGAGCGACGCTGTCGAAAGGAGGATCAAAGCCCAGCGCCGCTGATATCTTAATTCGCCCTGTGGAAATCCCCTTGCAGAGGACTTCCACCCTTAAAGACTCAAAAAAGCACCAAAACCGGACAGCCGAGAGGTAGAATTTCGGCGAATTTGGGGAAATTCGGGCGATGAGCATCCTCCAGCGTATTTTGGACGACAAACGGCACGAGGTAGAGGCGCGACGCAGTCAGGTTCCTGAAGCCGACCTGCGCGCTCAGATCGGCGCCTTGCCCCTCACGCGCGGGTTTCTCGAAGCACTCACAAGCACTCGCAACCCCATCGCGCTGATCGCGGAAGTGAAACGCGCCTCGCCCAGCAAAGGCATCATCCAGCCCAACTTTGACCCGATTGCGGTTGCCACGCAGTACCATCAGGGCGGTGCCGATGCGCTCAGCGTGTTGACCGATGAACCCTACTTCGGGGGCAAGCTGGACTATCTGACGCTCATCCGTGCCGAAGTGCCCCTCCCGCTCCTGCGCAAAGATTTCATCGTAGACCCCTACCAGATTTACGAGAGCCGCGTGGCAGGTGCAGACGCCATCTTGCTAATTGTGTCGGCGTTCCCCGATGCCAGCCTCCTGCGTGAGTGGCGCGAGCTCGCCGAGACGCTGGGGCTGGACGCACTGGTGGAAGTCCACGATGAACCTGAGCTGGAGATTGCACTCCAGTCGGGGGCGAAACTGATTGGAGTCAACAACCGCGACCTGCGCACCTTCCACACCAGCATAGAGACCACCTTCCGCCTGCTACCTCACTTCCCGCAAGGGGTGGTAAAAGTGAGCGAGAGCGGCATAGAGACCGCCGAGCAGGTGCATGCCCTCTGCCAGGCTGGGGTAGACGCCCTGCTGGTCGGTGAGACGCTGATGCGTGCCCAAACCCCTGCCGAGACCATCCGCACATGGATGCGCGCGTGCCGATGAACCTCACAATTCTCCACACGAACGATGTCCACAACCGCTGGAGCGCGCGCTTGGTGGAGACCCTCCAGACGCTCAAAGCCAGCCACCACGCTCTGCTACTGGATGCGGGCGATTGTATCCGTTCGGGCAATCTGGGTGTGCCGTTGGCTCAGGAACCGGCTTGGGACTGGATGCGGCAGGCGGGGTACGACGCGCTCACGATGGGCAACCGCGAGTTCCACATCACCCCAATCGGCTTCAAGGCGAAGCTCAAGGGCGTGCCCTGTCCTGTGTTGTGTGCGAACCTGCGCGCTAAGCAGTCCGAGATGCCCCCATCCGTCCAGCCGGTCTGGCAGACGGTTCATTTAGGTGTGCGGGTGAGTGTGCTGGGGCTGACCGTGCCGATGGTCACGCCCCGAATGAAGAGTGCCCTGCTCAGCGCCTACCTATTTGACCCGCCCATCGAGACCGCCCAGCGTTGGGTCGCCGAACTGCGTCCGCAATCAGACCTCCTGATAGCGCTCACCCACTTGGGCGCGAAGGTCGATCGTCAACTGGCGCAGGCGTGTCCCGACATAGACCTCATTATCGGGGGGCACTCCCACACGCCCATCCAGCCGCCCGAACGGATTGGCACGGTCTGGCTCACCCAATCGGTGCCGTTCGGGAAGGGGTTCGGTGTCCTCCAGCTCTCGCTCGGCTCGGACGGTTGGCTCTGTGAAGCCCACACGATAACCGACTTAAAGTAGCCCAAGCGACGCCGAACGCCCCTCACCCTCCCTGCGGATGGGTTGCCTTCCACTGTCTGAACCATTCCCGAGTTGTCCCATTCCCTGCTGGATGGTTCCTGTCGTATGCGTTTCGGGAGCGGGTTTGGGTGGGGGTGAGGTAAGACTTATTGACCCCCTGCAGCAGGAGGAACCGTGTGTGGCTCCCCGTCCGCATCCTTCACCCTGAGTCTCTCTCCTTCGTCAGCCTGAGCCTCCCCCCTTTGTCACCCTGAGCCGCAGGCGAAGGGTCTCGATGAGATGCTTCGCTGACGCTCCGCATGACGGGGTGGGGCACGCCCTCAGCCCCGTGTTCGTCACCCTGAGCCGCAGGCGAAGGGTCTCGATGAGATGCTTCGCGGACGCTCAGCATGACGAACGCGGGCTACCCTGAGCCATACCCCACCCGTCACCCTGCACGAGCCTCCTATGTGTCACCCTGAGCCGCAGGCGAAGGGTCTCGATGAGATGCTTCGCTGGCGCTCAGCATGACGGGGTGGGGCGCGCTCCATAACGCCACAGACCGCCCCCACACCTATCGCATCGCCACTTTCGGACGAGTCGGGGAACTCTCGTGATGGTTCAGGAAACTCCTGGACCATCACGAGAGAGTCCTGGATGACTCCGAGGCGTTCCTGGATGACTCCGAGAGAGTCCTGGATGACTCCGAGAGAGTCCTGGATGACTCCGAGGCGTTCCTGGATGAGTCCGAGGCGTTCCTGGATGACTCCGAGAGAGTCCTGGACGACTCCGAGAGGCTCCTGGATGAGTCCGAGGCGTTCCTGGATGACTCCGAGAGAGTCCTGGATGAGTCCGAGAGGCTCCTGGATGAGTCCGAGGCGTTCCTGGACGAGTCCGAGAGGGTCACTGCTCCCGAGTAGCCCGAATTTCAGAAATGACCCCCTCCGTTAGGTTCCCCCTGCCCACAGGGGGAACCGCGTTTGGCTCCCCTTTCTGCCTGCGGAGTGGGGCTGGGGGTGAAGTGAAAACACCCCCCTGCCGAGGCAGTTGTGCGCTTATAGCACATCCATCTTTCTGAGGAGCTCCTGCAGGCGTTGGCGGGTGCGTTCCGAAACGGGCACCAACGGCAAACGCACGACCTCGTCTATCAGTCCCATCATCGCCATCACGCACTTCACGGGAGCAGGGTTCGTCTCCCAGAAGTTGGCTTGCATCAACG
>JBDNDR010000204.1:0-4333 GCA_046718995.1 Fimbriimonadales bacterium | reverse complement strand
CCGAATTATACCTGGTTATCAGGTATACTGCCCTCAACCGCGGGGGGTGCTACCCAAACGGTGGCTGAGACCTCGGGACGCCGAGGAACCCCACGAACCTGATCCAGGTAATGCTGGCGAAGGGAACGCGGAATGGAGACTCTCCTCACGCTGACCCTCGTACTCACCCGCCCGCGCCAATCCGAAGGAGGGAGTTTATGACACAGAACGGGCATTCGGGTGCTGTCACCCAAATGGAATACGCACGGCAAGGGATTACCACCGATGCGATGCGCTTTTGTGCCGAGCGCGAGGGCGTTAGCCCTGAATTCGTGCGTCAAGAGGTCGCACGCGGACGCGCCATCATCCCCGCCAATATCCACCACACGAGCCTTCAGCCCATCGTGATTGGTAAGCGCTTCCGCACCAAAATCAACGCCAACATCGGCAGTTCCGCCCTCAGCGCAGGAGTGGAACAGGAGCTGGAAAAGCTGAACACCGCCATCCGCTGGGGCGCCGATACCGTGATGGACTTGTCAACAGGCGGCGATTTAGACGCTATCCGCACCGCCATCATCCAACACTCGCCGGTACCCGTGGGCACAGTGCCGGTCTACCATCTGATGATGCAGGTGCGCTCGGTAGAAGAGATTCGCGAGAGCGACTTCTTGGATATCGTGGAACACCAAGCTAAGCAGGGCGTGGACTACATGACCATCCACGCCGGTGTGCTGAGGCGCTACATCCCGCTCACACAGAAGCGGCTCACTGGTATCGTCAGCCGTGGCGGTGCGATTATGGCGGAATGGTGCCTGCTCCATCACCGCGAGAACCCCTACTATGCACATTTTGACCAACTGCTGGATATCTGCCGCCGCTACGATGTGACCATCAGTCTCGGTGATGGACTGCGTCCGGGTTCGATTGCCGACGCCAATGACGAGGCACAATTGGCGGAGTTGCGCACGCTGGGCGAGTTGGTTCAGCGGGCGTGGGAGCGGGGCGTGCAGGTGATGGTGGAGGGTCCAGGACATATTCCGCTCCACCTGTTGGAGGAAAATGTGCGCATCCAACAGGAGTGGTGCCACGAGGCGCCGTTCTACACGCTCGGTCCGCTGGTGACCGATATTGCGCCCGGCTACGACCATATCACCTCAGCCATCGGCGCTGCGATTGTCGCGTGGCACGGTACGGCTCTGCTGTGCTATGTGACGCCGAAAGAGCATCTGGGGCTACCGAACGCTGAGGATGTCAAGCAAGGGCTGATTGCCTACCGTATCGCCGCGCACGCCGCCGACATCGCCAAAGGCATCCCCGGCGCACGCGATTGGGACGACGAACTCTCCAAAGCACGGTTCGAGTTCGACTGGAACCGCCAGTTTGAGCTGGCGTTAGACCCTGAGACCGCCCGTGCCTACCATGATGAGACGATGCCCAAAGAGGCGCACAAGTTCGCCCCGTTCTGCAGTATGTGCGGACCGCGATTCTGCCCGATGGCGACCACCCAGCGTCTGCGCGAACTGCAAGAGGCTCAAGCGACCGAGTCGTGAACTCACCGCCGAGACGCCCCTACGCAGGGGCGTCTCGGTGTGATTTTCTAACGGGTTTCCAGCCAGACCGTCCCCACATGCTGAGGGAGGCGGTCAATCTGGAACACGACCTCGCGTGCCCGTCGCCGTTCAAACGGGATTTCGCGCGTCTCGTCCGGCACACGGAACACAGCCCGTTTCGGGTTCAGCCAACGGGGCAGAGCCACCACCACCTCGATGCCTGCTTGCTCGCGGAAACGGTAGCCCTGAGGTGCCATCTCGTAGTCGTAGTTCGTGAGCCAGACCACGAGGGCATCTTCGCCGACCAGCACACTCACATCCAGCTTCTGGGGGTTCGTCGCAGTGAGCACGCGCCCCGCGTTCGGTTGCCAGTCCATGCTCAGCAAGCGGTTGCGCAGAGGCTGGAGGAACAGGTTGAGCCGGGTCTGCTCCTCGAACGCTTCACGCCCCTGTGCCACCAACTGCTCCACCAGCGGGGCGCGTTCCGATTCGGGCAGGCGTTTCAGTGCGGGAATGTCTTCTGCGCGCATGTAGTACCGCCGGAATTCGTTCTCATCAAAGCCGATGAACCACAGCACGCCTTTCGCCCCGCGCCCCAGTTGGAACCAGAGTTGGGTTCTAATCTCCTCAGGTGTGGGGCAGGCGCGCCCCAGTTGCCCAGCGACCCACACCCGCTCATCCCAAGTATGCGCGCCTTGTGCCCAGACCCAGAACGGGAGCGGCTCGCAGTTGGTGCGGAGGTCTTCGGTGTAGGTGCCCGCCAGCTCAATACGATTACCCCACTCGTGCGGTGAGAGGTCGGGCATCGGCGCACCCACCCGATAGGCGTCGTAGCAGGCGATGTCAGGTGTCGTGGCGAATTCGCCGAACCGGCGCGAGCGTGCCAGGTTCAGGTAGACTGGGGGGCTAATCGCTCGGTCGCGGAACACCTTCGCTACCCGCTCGCACAAAGTTGGTAGGTGCCAGTTGTCAAACTGCTCTGGCTTTGCCCAGTCGGGTTCGTCTTTAATCATATAGGCGACGATGTGGGGATTCTCTTTATGACGCTCGATGAACCGCGTGGCAGGGCGTGGGAACCCTGCGAACACGAGCGCCTTGACCCCTTTCTGGGGACAGGTCTGCTCAAAGGCGCGCTGTTCCGTCGGATTGGGGTCGTTGCTCGCGCTCATCACGAAGGTGTCAAACCCGCGAGAGTGCCAGCGTTCCATTTCGGCGGGGTCGTCCCAGACTTTGGTACGCCAAGTGCCCAGCGGAAAGTGGCGGCTGAGCGGACGCACCAACCCGCCAGTCATCGTCTGCGCACTACCCGACCGCGCATTCATCTGAAGGGGTAAGCTCTGGTGGGGAGACGGTTCACTCCGTAGAGTAGCCGTCACGAAGGTCAACTCGCCAGGGACTACAGTGCGCATCGGGGAACGAAAAGGCAGAGTGCGACCGGCAACGCGCAGTTGCTCAAGAGTCCACTCGCGCTGGGGGTCATCGTTGCGGACGACCACTTTCAGGGTGCGTCCCTCCAGCCAAGCATAGGTCAGGGTCAGGGGCGAAGTTTCAGGCACAAGTAGGCTCTCGACACGCTCCCCGTCCGCGAGCAGCAGTTCCAAGCGCAACGGGAGGCGCTGGAGCAGGCTCGCCTGAAGATTGACGATGAGCAGGGTCAGACCGTTAGCCGGGACAGGCTCTGGCTCTACGCGAAACCAGTTGACCCCTCTGCCGTTAGAGAGTGCCTCTAAGGGCTGTTGATTCAGTTCAAGCGCGCTGATATGGCGTGGTCGGCGTTTGGGGTTGTACAAGTAGACCCAGAAGGTGCCCCCAAGCTGGCGTAAGTTTGGCTCAGGCTCCAAAATCTTGGGACTGGAGCGGTGTGGGCGATAGTACGACTCGATGCGCATAGTGCTTCGTATTCACCCCCGCCCTATGTTCTCCTGCTTGACTAGCCGATGTTCGCCTGCGCCCCAATCCATGCAAGGGACACTCAGAAGCAATATCGGGAACTCTATTCACAGAATAAGGTATATTAGGTTTGTTATGGGGTCTCGGATACCAATCTATCACATCACCCACAAAGACAACTTAGCGAACATACTCAAGCAGGGCTATCTGTACTGCGACCACGAGGCGCAGAAGTACCTCAGGCGCCAGACCGCCTATTCACACCTCAAAGCGCGTCGCGCGATGACTTATGTCCCCCAAGGAGGCACGCTCGATCAGTATGTGCCGTTCTACTTTGCACCCCGGTCGCCTATGCTATATGCCATCTATACGGGATATGTTCCCGGAGTAGCAGCTGACCAAAGCCCGATCGTCTATCTGGTCACAGAGGTGCAGACGGTGGCGGATGCGGGGTTAAAGTTCGCCTTTTGTGACCGCCATCCCTTGTCAGGCTGGGTCAGGTGGTCGAGCAACCTAAAAGACTTACCTCAAATGATTGACTGGCGAGTCATGCAATCCCTCACTTGGTACAATACTGAG
The DNA here is from genome assembly GCA_046718995.1 of Fimbriimonadales bacterium. GTDB lineage: Bacteria > Armatimonadota > Fimbriimonadia > Fimbriimonadales > GBS-DC > CAKZQI01. Next base: position 335 of record JBDNDR010000204.1, on the reverse strand, counting down.
GAGTATCCAGACCGCAAGAGCCGTCGTCAGGCGGAGTTCCTAGTTCACGACAAACTTCCCTTCGGGTTGATTCACAGAATAGGAGTCTATGACCGAACCGTGCTTCAACAGGTTCAGGGGCTCCTTCAATCGTACTCCTATCAACTGAATGTGTCGGTCGAGCGGGGCTGGTACTACTGACGGGGGTACAGCATCCGATATGAGGTACAATCGAACAGCTATGATTCAGTGGATAGCGGGTGATTACTGGGAGTCGGCTGAGGCGGTCGACGCGTTGGTCAACACCGTCAATACGGAAGGGGTGATGGGCAAGGGACTTGCCTTGGAGTTCAAGG
>JBDNDR010000203.1:0-4360 GCA_046718995.1 Fimbriimonadales bacterium | reverse complement strand
CCACGGGCATAATGTCGCCGAAATTTTGGAGATGGCGTTTGAACGGTTGTCGGCAACTGCCACACCAGAGGAAGAGGAGGGCGAAACGCCCATTCGGCTCGCCATCGTGGGGCGTCCGAATGTGGGAAAGTCGTCCCTGTTGAATGCCATTTTGGGCGAGCCGCGTGCGATTGTGAGCGAGATTGCAGGCACCACGCGCGACACGCTGGATACCCCCTTCACCTGGAAGGACCAGCCTGTGGTGTTGATTGACACGGCAGGTCTCAAGCGTCCGGGTAAGGTTCAGCGCTCGTTGGAGTATTACGCGCAGATGCGGGCGGAGCGGGCGATGGCGCGTGCCGATGTCGCTATCGTGGTAGTGGATGCCACAGAAGGACTGACCCACAACGACCGGCGTGTCGCCCAGCTGGCAGTGAATAACGGGCGTGCGCTGGTGTGGGCAATCAATAAGTGGGACCTCGTAGAGCCACCCGACGGACAGATTGGCATCCAGACCCCCAAGAAAGCCGACTTCGCCCGACTCGTCCAACAGGAAGTCAAATGGCTGGACTATGTGCCGTTCGTTTTCGTCTCGGCGCTGGCGGGCACGGGCATCGAGGCTCTGCTGGATACCGCGTTGCAGGTGGCAGACCTGCACTGTATGCGTGTGGGCACGGGTGAGCTGAACCGCCTCATTCAGGATGCCTTCTACGAGCGTCCCTACTCTCGAAAGGGCAAGAACCTCAAAATCTACTACGCCACGATGGCGGAGGTGCGTCCGCCGACTGTGGTGCTGTTTGTCAACGACCCCGAGATTGTGCATTTTTCCTATCTGCGCTATCTGGAGAACGCCCTCCGCCGACGCTACGACTATACTGGCGTGCCAATCCGCTGGGTCATTCGCAAAGCGCACCCCGACAAAGAGCAGAAGTAGATCCTCGGGACAGTTGGTTCGGCTTTGCTGATGTGATTGCCAAGATACCGCAAAACGGTTGGATAGCGGGTATAATAACGCACTGCAGGACCCTTCTGACTCGCCAACGAGTCCCGTAATGGTCCAGAGGAGGGATAAGAATGGAACATCCACGAATCTATGAGACGATGGTGATAGTACCGAGCGACTTGAACGAGGAGGAGGTCGAGTCGCTCATTCAACGCGCCCGCAGTACGCTGGAAACGCTTGGCGCCACCGTTCACGAAGCCAAAGTGTGGGACAAGCGCAAACTCGCCTACGAAATCAACAAACACAAGGAAGGCACCTACCTCCTGTTCCGCTACGAAGGGCAACCCAAGTCCGCCGAAGAGCTGAACCGCATCCTCAAAATCAACGAGACGGTCATCCGCTATCGCACCTTCCGGTTGGAGCCTGAGGAGGTCGCTCCGGTCTAAGGGGAGGGGACTATGTTCTACAATAAGATTGTGTTGGTCGGTCGTCTCACACGCGACCCCGAGCATCGCACCACACCCGATGGGATGTCGGTGGTGCGATTTACCTTGGCAGTAGAGCGTCCAGTACGACCAGGTGGTGAGCGCATAACAGACTTTTTTGACATCGTGGCGTTCAGTACACTCGGCGAAAGAGTAGCGAACTACACCGCGAAAGGACACCTCGTTCTGGTGGAGGGGCGGCTCCAAACGCGGAGCTACACTGACCGCGAAGGGCAACAGCGCAAGGTATTCGAGATTGTTGCTAACGAGGTGCGCTTCTTGGAGCGACGGCGTGAGGAGATGGACGATGTGCCGATGAGTGAACCACCCCCTACCGCACGCGCTGTCAGGGGATCTGCTCCAGCACCTCGGCGCCAGCCCGAACCACCCGCCGACACCGAACCCGATTACGACGACATCGCTATGGAAGTGTTTGACGATTTGGATGATGACAACGACCCGTTCCGCTGATCCGATAGAGACAGTCAATAACCGTTGGAGGTCATTATGGCAACAGAACGCTTAGATTTGGTCAAGAAGGATATGGATGATGAGTTGGAAGGTAAGCGTCGGATAGTGCGCCGTCGCCGACGCGCATGCGCCTTCTGTGTGGAGAAGAAAGCGATTGACTATAAAGATGTGGCGCGCCTGAAGCGCTATACATCGCCCGACCGAGGCAAGATTCTGCCCCGTCGCCAGACCGCACTCTGCGCCAAGTGTCAGCGTCGGTTAGCATTAGCCATCAAGCGCGCCCGCGAACTGGCACTCCTGCCCTATGTGGCGTCCTAACGGCGATGCACCCCCGACTCGATAACCCCGAAATTCTGGCGCAGGCAGACCCCAAAGGGATGATGACGCTCACAGTGGACTTTCCGAGCCAGTGTGAGCGCGCGCTGGCGATTGCCGAGCAGTTCGCCCCGCCCAGCCTGCCTCGCACGCCCCATCAGGTGGTCGTGGCGGGCATGGGTGGGTCTGGGATTGGCGGAGACTACCTGCGCGCCCTCTTGGAAGCCTATGGCAACCTGCCTGCCAGTGTTGTGCGCGACTACACACTTCCTAACTTCGTGGGAGCGGATACGCTCGTGTTCGCCGTGAGCTATTCGGGCAACACGGAAGAGACGCTTGCCTGCTACCATCAGGCGCGTGAACGGGGCGCTATGATAATTGCGCTCTCCAGTGGCGGCGAACTCCAAACGCTTGCCCAGCGGGATGGAGTGCCTTGCCTCACGATTCCGGGCGGACAGCCCCCACGCACGGCACTGGGCTATCTGTTCTTCCCGCTGGTGAACCTATGTGAGCGTTTGGGACTGCTCCCTGCGATGAGCGACTCGGTGAGTCAGACGCTGAGCCGTCTTCGCCAGATGCGCGAGGCTCTGGGGATGGCAGTGCCCACGGAACAGAACCCTGCCAAGCAGATGGCACTCGCCCTCTATCGCCGTATCCCGCTCCTGTACGGCTCGTGTGGACCGCGAGCGACGGTAGCGATGCGCTGGAAAGGTCAAATCAACGAGAACGCCAAACAGCACGCCTTCGCCTATACCTTCCCTGAGCTGAACCACAACGAGATTCTGGGCTGGGTGCTGGCGCCCCACCAAGCAGCGAACTGGAGCGTGGTGGTGCTGAGCGACCCCGACGATAGCCCCAAAATCCGCACACGCATCGAGGTGACCCGTCGACTGGTGGGTTCCAGCGCCGAGTGGCACGAACTCCAAGCGGAAGGCGACTCGCTTCTGGAGCGACTGATGCACCTGACCTATTTCGGCGACTTCGTGAGCCTCTACCTCGCCCTGCTCAACGAAGTAGACCCCGAGAACATCGACCATATCAACACGCTAAAAGCCGAACTGGCAAAAATCTAAAACAAATAGGAGGAGAACGAATGGCAGCACACCATTCTTGTGGCGGTCTTATCCTATCGGAGACCCACACCGATGCGGTAATGTACACCTACCGTGTCAAGCATGTGTACCACATGACCCAGACGAAGTTCCAGCAGGCATGGGTGGTGGAACTGGAGGGCTACGGCAAGGCGCTCTTCTTGGACAAGAAAATCCAGTCCGCTCTGCTGGATGAGTATATGTTCCATGAGCCGATGGTTCAGCCGGGGATGTTCACCCATCCAAACCCCAAGCGCGTGCTGGTGGCAGGGGGCGGGGAAGGGGCTACCCTGCGTGAAGTCCTACGCCATAACACGGTTGAACAAGCGGTGATGGTAGACATCGACGACGAGCTGGTCAACCTCTGCAAAGAGTGGCTCCCCGAGTGGCATCAAGGTTCTATGGATGACCCGCGCTCCGAAGTGATTTTTGATGATGCGCGCAAAATTATCCCTCAGTACAAGAACCACTTTGATGTGATTGTGTCCGACCTGACCGACCCGTTGGAGGCAGGACCTTCGCACATTCTGTTCACGCGCGAGTTCTACCAGATGATTTACGACGCGCTGAACGATGAGGGTGTGCTGGTGGTGCAATCGGGTTGTGGCGACCCGCTCTATCCGTACCTGTACGGTTGTATCGCCCGCACCTTGCAAGAGGTGTTCCCGATTGTGCGCCCTTACTGGTGCTTTGTGGCGTCGTTTATGCTCCCTTGGGGCTTCATTCTGGCGTCCAAGAAGCACGACCCGCTCCAGATCCCTCAGGAGGAGATTGCCCGCCGAATTGAGGAGCGTGCAGTGAAGGGGCTACGCTACTACGACCCATTCACACACTACGGAATGTTTGGGATTCCGCCGTACTTACGCGATGTGATAGCGAAGGCTCGCGTGTTGACCGATGCGGAGCCGTTCGCTTGGGAAGCGTAAGGAGGGTGCCTTCTGCCGTGCGCCGATGGATGCTGTGCTTCGCGCTCCTGATGCGCACGGCTTTTGCTATGACGGAGGGTGGGGTATCTTCAATCTGTCTGTGCACGACACAGAAGATAGCGAATGAAGTGGCTTCAGTCCCTCTGCTCT
>JBDNDR010000202.1:0-4377 GCA_046718995.1 Fimbriimonadales bacterium | reverse complement strand
TGAAATCGGCGCCCCGCAAGCCGTGCCCGCCCTGCTGGAACGGTTGCGCGATAGCGATGAGGATGTGCGCAAGGCGGTGGCTTGGGCGTTGGGCAAGATTGGCGACTCTCAAGCCGTGCCTGCTCTGCTGGAACGGTTGGGCGATGAGTATTGGGGTGTGCGCTGGGCGGTGGCTCGGGCGTTGGGGGCGATTGGGGATGCGCAAGCCGTGCCCGCCCTGCTGGAACGGTTGGGCGATAGCGATAGCGATGTGCGCGAGGCGGTGGCAGAGGCGTTGGGGGCGATTGGTGATGCGCAAGCCGTGCCTGCCCTGCAGGAGGCACTGGAGCGTGAAGAGGAATATTGGGTTCGCTACGCCCTACGAAAAGCGATTGAGCGGATACAAGGCAGAGGTTGAGGCGCCGTTCGTGGGGCGGGCAAGCCGGGTTCCAGCGCTCACAAACGCTTTGTCAACAGGGCGGGCTTAGCCAGCGAGGCTCGCCATTTCGGGGTGCTTGCTGAAGAACCGCTTGAGTGCGGGCCACACATCCTCTTTGGAGGCGATTTTGACCACCACCACGCGCGGGTCATCGCCGAACGCTTCGGTGAGCGCCTGACCCAACGGTGCCAGCCCGCCCGAACTCCCCCAGAGGTCGTTGGCAATCTCGCCGTAGCCCACAAGGTTGGAATATTCCACCAGACGGCGCATATGTTCCACCACCTCGTGGTCGCCCCAGTTGTAGCCGTCGGAGAACATAAAGGGGTAGATGTTCCACTCGCGGGGGTTGTAGCGTTTCTCGAGGATTTCCAAAGCGAGTTTGTAGGCGGCGGAGAGGCGCGTGCCCCCCGAATCGCCCGCCGAGAAGAAGGTATGCTCGTCCACCTCTTTGGCTTCGGTGTGGCAGGTGATGAACACTATCTCGGTGGCGGTGTACTTGGTGCGCAGGAATCGGAGCATCCAGTAGTAGAAGCTGCGGGCGATGTACGCTTCGAACTCGCCCATACTGCCCGACACATCGCGCATAGCGATAATCACGGCGTTGCGCTGTTTTTCGGGCACGATTTCCCAGCTCTTGAAGCGCTTGTCCTCCTCACGGATTTCCCAGCCGGGCTTGCCTTCGGCGGCGTTGCGCTTCCACGCGTTGATGAGGGTGCGCTTGCGGTCGATGTTGGACTGGGGACCGCGTCGGGCGATACTGTCAAAGCGCACTTGGTCGGCGAGGATGTCTTTGGTGCCTTTTTCACGCAGGTTGGGCAGGTGGAGGTCTTCAAACACCATCTGAACCAGTTCCTCGATGGTGAACTCGGCTTCGTAGAAGTCCACGCCCGGTTCGGTGCCCGCTTGCTTGCCCGTGCCCTGACCCTGCTGACCGGAGCGCCCAATCACATCGCCGGGCTGGCTCCCCCCTTGACCTTGTCCCACGCCTTTCTTGCCGTGTGGGTCATAGCGGATATGCGGCAGCTCCAGCCCGCGAATCGGTATCTTGATGATTTTGCCATCTTCAGCGGTGATGATATCTTGTTGCCCGATAATCTCGCCGAGGTTCTCCCGAATGACCTCTTTGACCTTCTCGTTATGGCGCAGTCGGTCTTTCTCGGCTCGGCGGTGCAAATCCCAATCGTCCGTTGATAGCCAGTAGCCCGGTATATGTTTGTCCACAATATCCCCCTGTTAATTATAGACTGATTTGTGGGGTTTCCGTAGCCTTTTTTCTGCCTTCTCGGGCAGAGTGGGGCGATTGAGGCGTCTTATCCGCTCTGCTCGTCTATTAGAGTCCATTTTAGAAAGAGCAGTTGGTCAGCGGTTTCGCGCACGATTTCGCGGATGGGACGCCCGCCTGCGTGTCCGGCTTGCGTGTCGTAGAGCAACAGCACGGGCTTATCGGAGCCGGATGCCGATTGGAGTAGGGCGGTCATTTTGCGGGCGTGGGCAGGGGCGACGCGCGTATCGGCGTCCCCAGTGACGAACAGCACCGCAGGGTAGCGAGTGCCCGGCTTGACATTATGGTAGGGCGAGTATGCGCGGAGCCACTGGAACGCTTCGGGGTCGTCGGGATTGCCGTACTCGGGAATCCAGAAGCTCCCCACCAGCAGTTTGTGGTAGCGAAGCATGTCCAGCAGGGGATAGGTGCAGATGACCGCCCCCACCAGTTCGGGACGCTGGGTCATGAGCGCGCCGACCAGTAGTCCCCCGTTGCTCCCACCCATTACGGCGAGGCGTTCGGGGCGGGTGTAGCGTTCCCGGATGAGGTATTCGCAGGCGCTGATGAAGTCGTCAAACACATTTTGCTTGTTCTGGAGCATGCCCGCCTTGTGCCAGGCTTCGCCGAACTCGCCCCCACCGCGCAGGTTAGCGACCGCCCACACGCCTCCCATCTCCATCCAAGCGATTACCATCGAGGAGAAGTAAGGCAGTGAGGAACCCCGAAAGCCCCCATAGCCCGTGAGGAGCGTGGGGTTGTTGCCATCGCGTTTGAGACCGCGCTTGTGTGCCAAGAACATCGGAACGCGCGTGCCATCTTTGGAGGTGTACCAGACCTGATGCACTTCAAACTGTTCGGGACGCACGGGCACGCGCAGTCGGCTCCAGACGCGCCGACGCCCTGTGCGCAGGTTGTAGTGGTAGAGTGTGGTGGGCAAGTTGAATGAGGTGAACCCGAAAAACAGGTGGGGGCTATCAGATCGCCCACTCAACCCTGCCAGCGCACCAATCTGGGGCATCGGTACGCTGAACAACGGCTGACCCTCAAGGCTCCAGAACTGAACCTCAGGACGCACCTCGCGTAACGACACCGTGCAGAGCTTGCCATCGATCACTGAGGCACTCTGCAGAATGCGCTCCGACTCCGGGATGACCTCCTGCCACTGACTATCGGGCTGGCTTAGGTCTCGGCGGAGCACACGCCCATTCGGAGCGTTCCAGGTGGTGCGGGCATAGGCGACATCCCCAGCGATGTCCACAAACAGTGTGCCTTCCGTGCCTTCGGTGAGGTGGAGCAGGTCAGTCAGCTGGGCGGGCTGTTCTGGGTTATAGCGATGGAGATAGACCATGTTACGCGCCCAGCCCTGATACACATAAATCAGAAGCCATCTGCCGTCTTCGGACATCGCAACGCCGAGAATCTGGTCTGGTGAGTAGCCTTGCCCGAAGATGAGGCGGTCATCAGCAGGGTCGGCACCCAAGGCGTGATAGAACACGCGCGAGCCTTCGGGGGTCATCTTAGAGTAGTAGAGACCGCGCTTATCGGGCGTGAGCGTAATCCCGAGATAGTAGGCGCGTGGGAGACGGTAGGGCAGTTCGCGCCCACTTTCTACCTCCATGATGCGCACATCGGTCTCATCTTGCCCGCCCTCACGCACCCCGTAGACGAGCCAGCTCCCGTCTTGCGAGAGGTGATGTACTGTATAGCTCACACTGAAGTCGCGACTCAGTGGATGGGGGTCTAACAACACGCGTTCGCGCCCGGTTAGCCCCTGACGCACACAGTAGACCGAAAGCTCCTGGTCAGCGCGCCTGCGGAAATAGAAGAAGCGCCCCTTGCGTTCGGTGGGCACACCGATTGAGTCGGTGCGTATCAGTTCCGTGAGCCGCTGGGAGAGTGGTTCGCGTCCTTCTATGGCGTCCAGAATTCGGCGTGTGTAGCGGTTCTGGGCGCGGAGCCACGAGCGGGTATCGGGCGCCTCTTGGTCTTCCAGCCAGCGGTACGGGTCTACAATCTCCACCCCGTGAAGCACCTCGCGCACAGGCGAGACGGGTGTTTGGGGCGGCTTCGGTATCGCTTGCGGTTTCTGCTTCATATCGGGTACAAGGATACCCGCTTCAAGGCGAGCCTACCCGCCTGCCCCGAAGTTGAACAGCACGGTGAGCAAATCGGCGTCGTCTACCGTGCCGTCTCCGTTCAGGTCGGCTAACGGGTCCGAAGAGCCGAACGCGAACAGCACCGCCAGCAGGTCAGCGTCGTCTATCACATCATCGCCTGTGATGTCGCCGTTGAGTGTGAAGTTGAGTGCCAGATAGGCGAAGCCCTGTCCTGCCACCGTGATATTGGGCAGGGTCACCGAAAGGTAAGTGCCTGCCTTCGCCTTGATGGTGTAGGTGCCGGGCACATTCACGCGCTCCGAAAAGCGTCCATAGGCGTCCAGTGTGGTATCAATCACTTGGACGGGGCTACCGCCTTGCAGAAGTGTCAGTTGCAGGGGAGTGCCCAACAGTAGCCCAGCCCGACCTTCCAACTTGGCTTGACCCTGAACAATCGCAGGGGGGTTGGTTGGGCGAATGCGGTACACGCGGTTCGAGAAAGCCGAGACCACATAGAGATAGCCGTCGGGTCCCACCTTGATATCGGTGATGACGCCCCAGCTGGTGCCGACACGGGACAGGTTGCGCTCGGAGGTGGA
>JBDNDR010000201.1:0-4386 GCA_046718995.1 Fimbriimonadales bacterium | reverse complement strand
AGGTCGCAAACGCAGTCAACCAGTTCTTGGGAACGGGCTGGCAAGTCGCCCCTGTCCGCCCCTCGACCGCCGAGGTGGTTCGTCCCGCTATCACAGCGCGCTTCCATCGCTCGGCTGAGGGCTTGAGCTACTGGGCTTACGGCTTGAGTGTGGAGGCGCATCAGCCTGAGCAGGTTGCATCGGCTTGGGTCTATCAAGCTATTCTGTCAGGGGGCAAAGGCGCGCGCTTGTTCACCCAGATACGAGAGGGACTGGGCTGGGGCTACGATTTCGGGGGACTGAGCCTGCTGGAACCCGGACGGCTGTTGCTAATCGGGTTCGTTCAGGCGGGGCGTGCTTACACGGGACGCCCTGACGCCCTGAACCAGAGACTCAGTGAACCGGTGCGCCCCGACGAAGTAGAACGCGCCAAAGCGTTTCTGCTTGGGGCTTGGCATCGTGACCGCTTGGAACTCAGCGAGTACCTGCGACGGCTTGCAGAAGCAGAGCTGGCAGGTGTCGGCATCGAGCTGGAGACCAGCCTCCCCCAGTGGCTGGAGCGTGTTTCGCTGGAGACGGTACAGGCATTAGAGGCGCGTTTTCAGTCCGACCAGCCATATTTGCCCACCAGCGGCACGAACACACATTCGCCATAGGTGCGGGTGGTGAGCCGGTCGCCGTGCTTGGTGATAAGCGTCAGGTGCTGGACGCTTCGGGTGCCCATCGGGAGCAGGAGGCGCCCGTTGCTGGGACTGAGCTGTTCCAGAAACGGTGGGGGCACACGCTCAGGACAGCCCGCAGTGACCAAGATGCAATCGTAGGGGGCGTAGGGCGGAAACCCGCGCGTGCCATCGCCGATGACCCACACCATCGGGGGCAATTTCAACGGTCGAAGCCGATGGAAGGCGTTGAGGGCTAACCGTGGGAAACGCTCTATCGTGATCAGCTCGTGACACAGCAGGCGCAAGATAGCGGACTGATAGCCTGAGCCTGTCCCCACTTCCAGCACCCGCTCGTGACCCTGAAGTCGCAGCAGGCTGGTCATCTGGGCAACCAGTGAAGGCTGGGAGATGGTCTGCCCTTCTTCTATGGGTAGGGCGTGGTCGACATAGGCGAACGGACGCTGCTCGGGCGGAACCAGCAGGTGTCGGGGCACTCGGCGCATCGCATCCAGCACGCGTTCATCTCGTATCCCCCGTGCGCGAATCTGCTCAATCAACGCCGCTTGCTGGGCAGAGTAGTCCACACCATCAACCCCGTTCACTGCGTCCTTTCTATTCGGGGTGGAATCGGTATCTCCCTGCCGTACAACAGCCTGAAACCGTAATAGGAACGCTTCCAATCCACAAGTCGTGGGTGAAGGATGCGTATCAGGGTGAATTTTTCGAGAGATTTTCCGTATAATATAGTATGGGAACCCCGCGCTCGGGATTTCAGTAGCAACCTCTGGAAGGCTTTACCGTCTAAGCTGGGCAAGTCCTGTTGAATGTAGGCTAACACGATTGTTCAGACCCACCTGCGTATTGAGAGGCAAAAAGATGCAAGCTGAGGAGGAAAAAAGACTATGGCAACCTTTACGCAGTCCGAAGTAGAGTTAATTCTGAAGCGCATTGCCAACGAGAAGGCAGAGCGGTTCCAACGCGAGGTGTTGTTCCCGCAGCTGGCACGCGCGATGCGGATAAACCTCAGCGAGACACAAGAGGTTCGCGAGGCACTGGCAGACCCGTACTACGCGTTCCGTGCGATGCTGGGCTACTATGCCTTCGCGAAGCGGGGGAACGACCGCGCTGAATACTCGGCATTTGCGCTGGAAGCGTTAGACCGGGTGTTAGAGGGTAAGAAGGCGAACTTCGCCGCGTTCCTATCGGCAGGCGACGCCCCAGAACGGCTTTGGCAGGCATTTGAGGAAGTCTGCCGAGAAAATCAACGCAAAATCAATGAGCAGCTCAATCGCGGTCTGATTGAAGGCTTGGCAGGCTACGCTTCGCGCATCTACGCCGAAGATGAAATCGGCAACATCTGGACGACCATCCACCAAGCGATTGTACGCTCGGGACGGGTAGAACCTATCTATCAAGCTATCACCGAAATCAAGGGAATCGGTCCCAAGGTCGGCGCGCTCGTCCTGCGCGATATGGTCGCTCTGTACGACTTAGAACCCCAAATCGAGCCGAGCGACTACCACTACCTCCAGCCAGTGGACACCTGGATTCGGCGCATCGGTCCGCTCCTGAGCGATGAAATCACCGACCAGACCGCTGACTGGGTAATCGCAGGCAAGCTCTCCAAGCTATGCCGACGCAATCGTGTGAGTGGGGTGCGCTTCAATCAGGGTGTCCAGTACCTCGCGATTGTGGAGGTACGCAAGCTGGAACATCTGAAGGACTTCCTGCGTCAGCTGGCACGCACAACGAGTAACGGTCAACGCCCCGCCACGACGGGCTACAACCGTCCGCAACCGAGCCGCTCGTTTACTTGGCGCCGCTAAGGTCATCCTACCCGCGCGGTACAATTAGCGCGGAGGTCAAGGGTGTCCAAACGGATTGCGCTCCTAAGTGTCTCGGATAAGACAGGGCTGACCGAATTCGCCCATACTCTCGTTGAGCTGGGGTTTCACCTGCTCTCTACAGGTGGCACGGCTCGCACGCTCAAAGACGCAGGCTTGCCCGTCCAAGAGGTTAGCGATTGGACGGGCTTCCCCGAAATTCTGGATGGGCGTGTGAAGACTCTTCATCCGCATATCCACGCCGGGCTGTTGGCAAATCTGCACCTGCCTGAGCATCGTGAAACCCTCCAAGCGATGGGTTTAGCCCCGATTGAACTGGTAGTGGTCAATCTCTACCCATTTGAACAAGCCCTCTGCTCAGGCGCCAGCGAACACGAACAGATAGAGCAGATTGATATTGGCGGTCCCACCCTCCTACGCGCTGGGGCGAAGAACTTTGAGCATGTGGCGGTCGTGGTTCATCCCTCTGACTATCGCTGGGTCGCCGAGCGATTGACTGCAGGAGGGCTTTCACGCGCTGACCGTGCCCTGCTGGCGTCGCGCGCTTTCCGCCATGTAGCGGAGTACGATGCCCTGATTGCCCAATGGTTCTCCCGCTACGACCCTGAGGGCGCAATCCCTGAAACGCTTACCCTGACCTATCGGCGCGTTCAGACCCTGCGCTATGGCGAGAACCCTCATCAGCGGGCGGGTTTTTATCGTGAACCGTTTGCTCCCTTAGGCTGTATCGCCACTGCCGAGCAACTCTGGGGCAAGGAACTTTCTTATAATAACCTTCTGGATGCCGACTCGGCTTTGGAGCTGGTGCGCGAGTTTGAGGAACCGGCGTGTGCCATTATCAAGCACACAAACCCCTGCGGAACGGCGCTGGGAAAAGACCCCACCGAAGCCTTCTTGTTGGCGTTGGAAGCAGACCCTATCTCGGCGTTCGGCGGGATTGTGGCGTTCAATCGGGCAGTAGACCGCGAGACCGCAGAAGCCATCACGGCACCCGGTACCTTCTTTGAGGTGGTGATTGCCCCTGATTTCGCCGAAGATGCCCTCGCCATCTTCCGTGAGCGCAAGGGTTGGGGGCAAAATGTACGCCTTCTCCGAACGGGTGCCCTGCCCGCGCCTGAGCAGGTTCAGGGTTTCACCGTGCGAGGTCTCACAGGGGCGCTCCTCTACTCGGAGCGCGATACGATAGACTGGCACGAACAGCAGCTCCAGGTCGTGACGGAGCGTATCCCCACCGAGGTCGAGTGGCGCGACCTATGGTTCGCATGGCGGGTGGTGAAACATGTCAAGTCCAACGCCATCGTGGTTGCGCGGAATGGCGTGTTGCTGGGCGTCGGTGCGGGTCAGATGAATCGGGTCGGCTCGGTACGAATCGCTTTAGAGCAGGCAGGCGAGAAAGCACAGGGAGCCGTACTTGCCTCCGATGCCTTTTTCCCCTTCCCCGACAGTGTGGAACTCGCCAGCCGAGCGGGGATACGCGCCATCGTTCAGCCCGGTGGTTCCAAGAAAGACCCCGAAGTGATTGCCGCTGCGAACGAATCGGGGATTGCGATGGTCTTCACGGGCATTCGCCACTTCCGACACTAAATTAGTAGGAATCGCTCAGCCAACAGAGTATCTTTCGGGCGGTGAACGAAGCGCCAGATACTTCGCGAGTCGGCTGGGATGCGCCATGGAAGGCACTGCTGGAACACTTTTTTGAGCCACTCATGGCACTGTTTGTGCCCCAACTCCACGCTATGGTGGATTGGTCTCGGGGCGTTCAATTTTTGGACAGTGAGATCCAACGCCTCACACCCGATAGCGCGACCGGCACCCAGATAGTCGATAAGTTAGCACAAGTCCATCTTATCGATGGGCAAGAGCAGTGGGTGCTTATCCATGTAGAGGTACAGTCCACTCCT
>JBDNDR010000200.1:0-4401 GCA_046718995.1 Fimbriimonadales bacterium | reverse complement strand
CGAATGTGATACTCACTCCGCACGGTGCAGGGGTCACCCAAGAAGCCCAGATGCGCATCGCTCAGGGCGTGATTCAGAATGTACTGCGCTTCTTGGAAGGTCGCCCCCTCGCCGATGTCGTGGTGGAAGGCTCGCGGTAGCATACTTGCGTGAAGCGGCTCTTGGTTCCCCCACCAATGGGGGAGCCAAGAAGGCTTCTAAGCCGAGACCAACCAGAAGAGACCTACTACTGATTCCAACCTAAGTGCCCGTTGATGGAGATGGTGTAGACCGCCTGACCCGTGATGAGGTGGTAGATAGCTAACGGCATATCCACAGCGAACTCGCCCAAGATGACCCCGATCGCTACTGCACGCAGTTTCTCGTAGCCGGGTAGCCCGAAGTAGCGGTTCACAAAGAGCTTGATGAGCAACACAACACCCAACCCGAACCAGATATAGTCCACCCCGAAGTTCATAGAGAGTGCGTAGCCCGCAGGATGGATGGGAAAGCCCGGTATCCGATAGCGAATGAAGTCAAGCAATAACACGAACGAGAAGCCTCCCATGAAGAACGCCATCGCCGTAACATTCGGTGGGTAGCGGTTGTCGGCGAGCTGGGTAATCACGCCTGCCATTCCCCCGCCGAAGTTGCCCGCCCCATCCCGATAGAAGCGGTTCACGCTGAACAGCTCACCCAAAAAGATGCCGAAGAGCACCGCCAGCGCAATCACCACGAACAGCGCCTTCTGGTTCAAGCGCACAATCTCGCCCATCTTCATCGACTCGAGCTGATAGGGCATCGGGTGGGTGCGGTGGAGGCGGTTCATAAAGTGGAAGGTGGTCATCAGCTTGGCTATCGTCGACTCGGTGAGGTTCTGGGTACCGGTGAACGCAATCATCAGTTGATGGGGGCCCATAAACGCCATTTCGTGGATGGGCGCACCGAGTTGGGCACGCAGGCGCGTCACAATCACGCTGAAGACCATGTACAAAAGCACATAAAGGGTCACCAGCCACCAAGGCAAGCCGACCGCCACACCCAAGCCGATTAGCACGCCCAGACTCGCTATCAGCCCGATGAACGCCCACCGTGCGGAGATAGCGTAGCCCGCCTCAGGGTTCTCGCCCGTCTTGATTTCGTTCCAAATCTCCTTGAGGTACCCGCGCGATGCCCAGACCACACTCACGAACAGTCCTAAGAATGCCCCCCACGACTGCTCACTGAAGTACGGGGGCTGGGGCACCAAGTAGCTCCCGCCGAACACGCCCTGCTCGTAGCCCATCGCCGCAGTGACCACCTGCATCCCCTTGCGCACAAAGTAGAATAACACACACGAAAACAGCAGGTCGTTCGGCACGAACACGCCAATCGCCGACATATAGGGGAACAGCCCCACCGGAATCCACCCCGTCTGATTCCACGGGGGCGACTGAAGATAGTCGTTGAGATGGGCGAGGAATCGGGTCTTGATAGGGGGTATCCAGGGGAAGAACACATTCAGCCCGTTGAAGGTGTTGATAATGACCATCACGGCGAATGCGCCCCACAGATACCGACTGCGCCACAGTGGCGACTGGGGCTGGCATAGCAGCATCGGCACTTGAATAATCGGGAACGCCAACCGCTCTTGCTGAGTCCAGAGCCGACGCATCAGCGCATTGATACACAGCATTGCGAGCGCCGACGAGCCGAACAGCCCCAGCCAGCCCAGAAAGATGGGCGCCCACACCCCCAGCTTGGTCAGTACATAGGGGAAGGGGTTGCCCCCGATGGCGTACTCTCGGATAGCGTCGCCCTCGCGGAAGAAGAGCCAATCGGTCAAGTGGGGGATGACCCGGTTGCGGTAGGTGTCGTTCTGGTCGGCATAGAGGGCGAACGAGTGCCATAGTGCCGCGACCACATTCATCCACTCCGCCGACATCGCAGTGCCCACGAAGAGGATGGTGAAAATCACGACCAAATCGGGCGGCTCTAAGAACCAGCGTTTGAACACCCAGCGCCCAATCGCGTTGAACAAGGCGACCACCATCAGCGTAGCAATCGGTGGGATCATCAGCGAGAAAATCACGCTGAGCACAATCTCCACCGCCCAGTAGGTGGTGAACGGTAAGAGGGCAAACCCAATCAGGAGCGCACGCAGGCGTAGCGGTTGAGTGCGCTCGGTCGGTAATGCCGATTTGGGCGGTTCACGGTTCGGGTCAACTTCCACTGCGGGCTGAATCGCCATACCCCTATGGAGTACGCCATAGCATACGATTTCCCTGCTACGATTCTGAAGACCGGCTCCAAAATGCCGCTACAGGGCGGGGTCAAACAGCAGGCGTCCGCAACTCTCGCAGGTGACGAGACCGCTCTCCGATTCTAAGCGTTTGGCAAGGTAGTCGGTGAGGGTCGTGTGGCACGCGGTGCAAGTTTTGTTTTCCACACGCGCAACGGCAATCCCATGCAAGCGCTGGCGCAATTTCTCGTAGCGTTCCACGACCGCCGGCTGGATGCGGGCGATGAGCGCTTCACGCTGTTGCTCCTGAGCCGCCAACTCCGCTTCCAAAGCGCTTCGTGTTTCGCGATAGCGTGCCATATGCTGTTGGTAGAGTTGCTCCATCTGGTCTAACTCCGCCTCCAGCTCTTTGATGCCCGCTTCGGTCGTTTCCATCTGCTCCCAGATGCGCAGGAGTTCCATGTCCATCTCATCGCGGGCGTTTTTGAGCGAGTCGATTTCGTGTTGGAGCGCTTCTAACTCTTTGGGATTGCGGATGCGCCCGGAGTAGAGGTCGGCTTCCAGTCGGCGCAGTTTCTCCTCTTGACCCTTGAGCTTCAGCTCTTGGTCGCGCGCACGGAGGGCGAGTTCGTGGTGCTGCTCTTTGACATGCTCGAGTTGCTGTCGGTTTTGGTCTAAGCGTCGGCGCATCGTTTCGCCCGAATCGAGGGAGCGGAGGTCAGTGCGTAGCTTCTCGATTCGGGCGTCCAACTGCTGTAGTTCGTACAGCAGGTGCATATCGGCGTGCATGGCTCATCCCAACAGGTACGAACGGGCTTTTTTGGTGATGGGCTTGCCGATGTCTTCCTCCTTGAGGTGCCAGACGGGCGAGCCACGATGGAGCTCAAAGCACGGGTAAGCGCTCAGTACCGAGGCGGTCTGCTCGCGGGTGGTGCGACGCACGATGTTGAGCTCATTATGGAGGGTCAAGAAGTCGGCACCTCGCGGGTGGTCGCGCAACAGTTCAATCAGCAGATGGTAGGTCGAGAGGCTGTCTGCGCGCTCTTGCAGGTTCAGCAGTCGGTCGTAGCGTGTCGACGAGATGGCTAACAGCGGGTCGGTATCGCCGGTATAGCGCAGGTAGAAGGTGTCGGGCTGGTCGGTGCGCTCCAGCTCCAAAATCACGCCCGAAATCGCCTCGATGGCAAGGAACTTGTCAAACAGCCCATAGATGAGGCGCGTCTCGTGGTTGAGCCACACCTCGTAGGCTTGACCGTTCTCATCAATAAAGGTCAACTGCTGGAGCGGCGGCTCGTCCTGGAAGAAGCCGAGCGGGATTTGACACAGCGGTATCGTCCCCAGGTCTTTATGGGGCGGTCTCAGCACGATGCGTACCTTATTGGGCACTGGCTCCACATAAGCGGGTGGCTCCTCATCCAGCACATCTTGCGCGCGCGGGTCGCGTATCTCCTCGCGCAGAGAGCGGGGGTAGCCCTCCGGGTCAATCAGAATATCGTAGGGTTCACCCTCCTCGTTGCGCAGGTCAGGCAGGGGCGGGAACTCGAACACCGAGGGCACACTGCGCACATATTCGGGGACATCGGTATCGCGCCCGAAACGGTCGTAGCCGAACCAGACGACACGCCCATCTGACCAGAGGGCGTTGACCAAGGTGTCCAGGTCTTCTTTGAAGGTACGGCTCTGTGGGGAGACCTCAAACATCTCTTCCAGTAGGTTCGAGGCGCGGCGCACCCCTTGCCCTTTGAGCAGGTAGTTCACAATCTGGTCTACTTCATCGGGGCGCAACTCCAGCGGTTGGGTCTCTTCGACGGGCATGCTGCGGAGCCAGGCGCGTACCTGCTCCATCGCCAGCTGAACCCACTCGTCCACAACGGCGGGGGCATACCAGCGTCCGTCGGTTCCCCAGACCGCGATTCCCTGATGGTGGATCGCCTCAAACAGCGCGACGCCATTGTAGGGATAGTGCCAGCGTGGGTCGGGCATCAGCGTGAAGTACCAGCCGAGGAACCCAATGAGGCGGTTGGACACGCCTTCCGCAGGGTTCTTGGCGAGTTGTGCCTCCAGGAATTTGACCGCGGTTTGGGGGTCGCGCCAACTTTCGCCCTGCGCTACCCGTTGAGCCGCTTCTTGAACGAACGGTTCTACCTCGTCCCAAGTGAGGTCGTTGTAGAACAGGGCGTCCCGCACGGCGCGTTCGCGCT
>JBDNDR010000020.1:0-12660 GCA_046718995.1 Fimbriimonadales bacterium | reverse complement strand
CCGCACGCCGGAGTCATCTACTACGACCGACTCAACGACCGGCTCTTGCCCGGAAGCACCGGACGAGGTGACCGACGCCTGCCTGGCTACGCTATCTTGATGCTGGTGCAGAACTACCCGACCGAGCAGGTTCGAACCCCACCCCCGAACTACAACCCACGCGAATATGTGCTCTCACCCCCATGGGAACAGTCGTGGGCTAATCTCTATGGACGGTTCCCCAACAACAAGTTTGAAATCAACCAACATCCCCACGGCACAACCCTTCAAGAGGTCAACTATCGCTACCCCACTGCCAGCTGGGAAGAACGCCAGCGCATCTACCAGATTTATAAAAACCATGTGCTGGGCTACCTGCACTATATTCAGACGGTGTTGGGTCAGCGCAACCTCTGGCTCGCTGAGGATGAGTTCCGCGATAGCGACAACCTGCCTCCCATCCTCTATGTGCGCAAAGCACGGCGCATTGAGGGCGAGGTCTTGCTCAACCAGAGCGATGTTATGTACGCCCGCGAGCGGGTTCGCCACGATGCCATCGCCATCGGCGATTACCCGATGGATTCCCATGCGGTGCGCCGTGTGGTCGTTCCAGAGGGTGTGGAACCTGAGCCGATGCCCCATATGGGCGAGGGCGAATTCTGGATTTTCCAATACACTCCGTGGTACCAAGTGCCTTATGGCGTTCTTGTACCCAGACGCGTGGAAGGTCTACTGGTCAGCACCTGCGTCTCGGCGACCCATGTAGCCATCGGAACTCTCCGCATGGAACCTGTCCGCATGAATATGGGGCAAGCTGCGGGTGCCGCTGCAGTGCTCAGCATCCAAACGGGTATCCCCCTGAGACGCCTGCCTGTCGCCGATATTCAGCGCGCATTAATCCGTCAGGGGGTCTATCTCTACTGGTTCCCCGATGTGACGCCCCAGACCGAGCATTTTGAGGCAGTGCAGTTCCTTTCGGCGCGGGGCTACTTCCCTTCCGAGCGGTTCGAGCCTCAGCAGGCACTGACACGCGGCGAAGCGGCGCGCCTTCTCTGGCATCACCTGCGCACACTCCGCCCTGACCTGCCCGAAGAGCGTTTTCAGGGGTTGGCGTTCACCGATGTGCTATTCGGGAGCACCTACGCCGTGCCTGTGCAGAACCTGTTCCTGCTCGGCGTGATAGAGCGCACACCCAACCGCCGATTCGACCCCAACACCCCAATCTCACGGCGGGATTTCGCACGGTGGCTGGTGCGCACGATGGCACTCCTGGAGCCTGACGGATGGCAAACGCATGCGGGAGGAGACTCACCTTACGCCGATGTGAGCGCCGAAGACCCTGACCTACCCTTCATCCGCGCCCTGAGCGAACGCCGCCTCAACAGCCTCCTCTGGGACGGTCTGGAAGCGGTCGGTAGCGAGGGCTTACGCTTCCGACCTGATGCGAACTTTAGCCGAGCCGATAGCGCGCTCTTGCTCTACTTGGCAAGCAGTCGGCTCTGGTAAAAGCAGAGACTGAAGGGCATACCCCATAAAAATACAGGGGGTGCAGATTTGCTGCACCCCCTACCTTCGCACCAATAGCCTTCAGTTCAGCATCCTGAACCAAAGTTGAATAGCACAATCAACAGGTCTGCATCATCCACAATACCGTCGCTGTTTACATCGGCGTCGGGATCCGAACCACCAAAGGCAAAGAGTACCTGAAGCAGGTCAGCATCGTCCACACAGCCATCGCCGTTCACATCGCCCTCAGGTCCTGGGGCGACTGTTTCAATATCGTCAATATAGACTATGTACGGACCGACTTGGCTGGGATCTACAGGTGTGAACGCCAACTGTTCTATGGTGCCAGTAGAAGTATCTAACTGCCCGTTTGCGGTTGCACCAGCGAAGCCACGCAAAGGCATATTCTGAGTGTCAAACTCTACCAACACCCACTGGTCTTTCTGATCCACCAAGACGCCGATAGGGGGTGCAGCTGTACTACTTCCGACAAACTCAATTCCTCCTGTCGTTCCCCCATTAGCGCCACAGTTTGCACTGGAGCCACTCTCACGAATACCCAGCGTCAGGTAGAAATCGGGCGTAGAGGAGGGCACATAAAGCCAGAATCGAACTTTGTGGCTGAAATCGATGTTGGGGTTGGGCAAGTTGAGCGTGTTGAAAGTCGTCAGTCGGAGCCAGGCATTCAATGCGCCTGTAAATTGCCAAGCGACCAGAAGGGACTGGCTACCCGTACGGGCATACTCATCGGTGATTCGGGCACAATTGTAAACACCACTTGGAATATTGCAGAGCTGACTAAACGCCAAAAAGCCACTGGTAGAACCCGAAAAACTGGGTTGGCGGAACATCACAACACCATTGGAACCTAAGGGGTATCCCTCGAAGCTCGTAATCACACAAGGGGCAGGTTGCGCCATTGCACCGGCGGCAACGAACAGAATGCTCAGTCCTAACGCTATTCGTCTCATCATTGACCTCCTTTCGGGATTGCTCCCCGCGCTATTATACACTATTTTTGCGAGGAAAAAGGGTACAAGCGAAGAGGCGGGAGCCAAAGCTCCCGCCTTATTTACTGCGCGCCTTCGCGGATGACTACAGCATCCCAAGCGGGTTGCGGCTCCAGCGGACGGCTCACATAGTCGCTGAAGGCAAAGGCGAACATGATTATCAGCCAGAAGAACCCCGCTCCAGCAAAGAGCCACATGAGCTTCCCGCTGTACTTTACATGCATAAAGTACATAATCACGATGGTCGCTTTCACAACCGCAATCGTGAGCGCAATAACGGTCGCTAACCAAATAGGGATCCCCTTGATGTATCCCGCAGCGACCGTGATGACCAACAAGACCATCAGCGCCCAAAGCGTCTTGGCGTACATAGAAACCGGGTGTACATGCTCTTCGTGTCCAGCCATGGCGTTTACCTCCCGATGAGATACAGCAGAGGGAACAGGAAAATCCACACGATGTCTACCAAGTGCCAATAGAGTCCTGTCATCTCTACTGGCATAAAGTCGGCGACAGCCTTCTTCTTGATATGGTCCATGTACGCACGCACAATAAGGGCAGCGATGATAATCATCCCGATCAGCACATGTAAGCCGTGTAGCCCCGTCATCACAAAATAGAAACCAAAGAAGAGGCGCGTGCGCTGTTCAAACTCTTCGGGCGTGATGACTTTGTTGGAAGGGAGCTGGAAGTTGCCATCGGGGAGGATTTTCAGGTCGCCGCTCTTCTCAGCATGCTTGACGACCTCATGAGCGTCATAGGCGCCGCCGGGGAACAGGTGGTGCTCAAACTTCGCACTGTACTCAAAGTATTTGTTGACCATGAACCCGCCCGCCAACAGGAAGGTGAGCAGAAGATAGCGTATCTGCTTGGCATGCTGATTCTTCATTGCAGAGCGCACTGCTCGCGCCATCGTATAACTACTCAGCAGGAGGAAGAAAGTGTTCAGCGTGCCGAGCGGAACATTCAACTCGTGGTGGGCGATGGTGAATTCGTGAATATATTTGAATCGGTAGACTGAGTAGGCGGCGAAAATCGCCCCGAAGAACAGCACCTCCTGAACGATGAACGCCCACATCCCTATCAGGTAGGCGTTATTCTGCTGTTCCATCGTCTCAAACTGCTCGCCCAGAATACCGTCTTCTTCGTGTGTGTGATGTTCTGCCTGTTTTAAGACCTCTGCCTCTTTGACGCTCACGGTTCTCTCCTCCGAAACATAATACCGCTTCTTTCGCGTGCAGGAGGTATCCCCTGCACGCATAACTCAGGCTGGTCAGCCATCTTTGCCACCGACTACCACCGGACGAGGCTTGGGCACGAATGCCGTCGGCTCCTCAGGATGCTGATAGTCGTAGGCGGGACGGGTGACAATCGGGGTGCGCTCAAAGTTGTGTGGGTCAGGCGGGGTAGCCACCACTTCCCACTCCAGACCGCGTGCGCCCCACGGGTTGTTCTCGGTCACGACCTTGCCGTACTTCAGCGACCAGACCAGATAGAACACGGGCAACACATAGCCCAGTCCCAAGATCGAGGCGCCAGCACTGGAGAGGAGGTTCAGCGCCGCCCACTCCTCAGGGTAGCTGTGGTATCGGCGGGGCATACCCATATAGCCTAAGATGAACTGAGGGAAGAAGGTCAGGTTGAAACCTGCAAAGACCAAGATGGCGGCGAACTTGCCCCAGCCCTCGGGATACATGCGTCCCGTCATCTTGGGCCACCAGAAGTGGAGCGCTGCCAGATAGCCCATAATCGCACCACCCACCATCACATAGTGGAAGTGCGCCACGACGAAGTAGGTGTCGGTCAAGTGGACATTCGTTGCCATCGCCGCCAGGTGAAGCCCTGTCAGCCCACCAATCACGAACAGCCCCATAAAGCCGAGCGCGTACAGGTACGGCGTATCCCAGTGGACGCGTCCCTTCCAAACGGTCGCCATCCAGTTGAACATCTTAATCGCTGACGGGATTGCCACCAAGAAGGTAATCAGCGAGAAGACCAGCCCAGCGTACATCGACTGCCCCGTGGTGAACATGTGGTGCCCCCACACGAGGAAGCCAATAATCGCAATCGCCAAGCTGGAGAACGCCACGAAGCTGTAGCCGAACACCCGCTTCTTGGAGAAAGCGGAGATGACCTCGCTCATCACACCCATCGCAGGCAGAATCATGATGTAAACTGCCGGGTGCGAATAGAACCAGAACAGGTGCTGATACAGGATGGGGTCGCCGCCCAGCTCGGGGTTGAAAATGCCGATGTTGAACGAGCGCTCTACCGCCACCAGCAGCAGGGTAATCGCAACCACGGGCGTGCCCAGCACCTGGATGAGGCTGGTAGCGTACATCGCCCACACGAATAGCGGCATGCGGAACCAAGTCATGCCAGGCGCACGCATCTTGTGGATGGTGACCAAAAAGTTGATCCCAGTGAAGATGGAGCTGAAACCTGCCAGGAACACACCCACGATAGCAAGGCTCACTTCGCCTTTGGCAAAAGCACTGCTGTAGGGCGTGTAGAAAGTCCAACCGGTATCAATCCCACCGCGTAGCAGGGCGATTACAGCCAGTAAAGCACCAGCCATAAAGAAGTACCAACTCAGCAAGTTTAGGCGCGGGAAGGCGACATCACGCGCCCCAATCATCAAAGGCAAGACGAAGTTCCCAAACACCGCGGGGATCGATGGTATCAGGAAGAAGAAAATCATCACCACGCCGTGCAGGGTGAACATCTTGTTATACACATCCGAGCTGAGGAGGTCACCCTGAGGAGTCGCTAACTCCATGCGGATGAACATCGCACCGATTCCGCCCAGCAAGAAGAAGATGCTGATGCTAATCAGGTACAGAATGCCAATCCGCTTGTGATCCAAGGTCAAAAGCCAGGAGCTGACCGTGGTCTTCCAGTTAAGATAGTTCACGGATTGCGTGCCCGTTTGAGTGGTGGTTGCCATATTCAGTTACCTCCAGTACTGGACTGTGCCAGTGACTTGATATAAGCGATAAGTTGTATAACCTGTTCCTCACTTGCAACGCCCTGATAGGCGGGCATCACATTGTCATAGCCCGGTCGTCGCTTTGCAGCGGGATTGAGAATCGACTCACGGATGTACTCTTCATCACCCTTGACGACACGACCATCGGCTAATTTTACCTCAGAGCCATAGAGCTGGGTTAGGTCAGGCACCTTGACCGCGGAGTTCGGGTTCAGGTGGCAGGCGTTGCATCCCAGCGCTTGGAATGCCTGCTGACCCTGCTCTTCCAACGAGGCAGGTTTCGCCGCCGTCTGCACACCTGTTCCGCCTCCGCTCTCCAGCCACTTCTGGAACTCCTCCTCAGGCAAGACGCGTACCTTGCCAATCATCTCGGAGTGTTTGGTTCCGCAGTACTCGGTGCAGAACAGGTGGTACTCACCGGGCTTGGTCGGGGTGAAGTACATCGCGTTGTAGCGTCCGGGCACTGCATCGCGCTTCACGCGGAACGCCGGGATGGAGAACGCGTGAATCACATCCTGTGAGATGATAGAGGCTTTCACCAAACGTCCTGCGGGAAGAGTGAGGTAGTTGTTCTCGCGGATACCGTTGGGATGCTGGGCGTGCCACATCCACTGCTTACCGATAACGAACACCTCGTAGTATCCGCCCTCGCGTGGGGTGTAGATATCCGCATAGAGCTTCGCCGCCCATCCGAAGATAGCTAACGCTAAGAAGAGCGGTATCAGCGTCCAAGTCAGTTCCATTCGGAGGTCACTGTCAACCGGGTTGGAGCGATCTACATCGTTGTTGCTCGCTCGGTAGCGAACAGCGAGGAAGACCGCCCCGAACAGCACGATCGCTCCGAAGAAGACAGCGAGCAAGGTAATTGCCCAGTAAAGAAGGGAGATAGCCTCACCCTCTTTAGCTGCTGTCGGTGGTACGAACGGAATGTTCCACATCGCTATTTCACCTCTTCAGTTTCGTTCTCTTGGGTATCAGCTAAGTTGATTAGATTCTGCGCGCGCCGACGCTCCAGCAGCACAGCACCGCCAATCAGCAGAGCCATAGATAACACGGTGATAATGCCCGCTAACTTCACCACATTGAGGACAACGAGTCCATAGGTTCCACTGGCAGGGTCATACTGGAAGCAGTACATCACCGCACCCAGCACCGGGTTCCCTATCTTGCCCTGAGATGCCTCAGTCAGGGCGAACTTGAGGTCGCGTGCCGAATACTCTATACCAAGCAGGTAGCGCGCCAGCTTGCCCTCCGGGGTGGCAATCATCACCGCAGCAGTGTGAGCGTACTGCTTGGTCTTCTCATCGTAAGTGTATTGGAAACCTATAGCGTCGGCTAACTGCTTGATATGCTTCTCTTCGCCTGTCAGGAAGTGCCAGCCCTGCTCGGCAAGCGCTCGGTCTTTCCGATAGGAGCCGAGATAGTTGTCCTTCTTCTTACGCGCCAACTCTGGGGTCTCGGTGGGAGAAATACTCACCGTGATAATTTCAAACTCTTTCCCGACTGTGTAGTCCAACGCATTGAGCGAGCGTGTCAACTCATTCAGCATGACGGTGCAGAGCATCGGACACTCGTAGTAGACCATCGTAATCAGCACAGGGCGCTTCCCAAAGTAGTCACCCAGACGAACCTCCTTGCCCGTCTCATCACGGAAAGTGAGATTCAACGGAAGCTGAGTGTCCAGCTTCTGCTGGATACCGACCTGGTCTAATACACGCTGTGCTTCTTGTTGCTGAGCTTGACCCATCTCGCCCGGTCGGCGATACATCTGCGCTGAGAGCGCACTCAGGGCGGTGGTCATAAGAACCGTTGCGATAACTGTTTTACATAGTCTGGTTTGCATTGTTCATCACCCCCGAACGGGGAAGCCCCTGCTGAAGGATGCGCTCCTTCGCTTGAGGCAGATTCTTCGTTTTTTCATTTTCCTGAGCGACAAACTCCTCCCAGTCGCGCATCGGGAAACCCTGCACACGCGGCTCGGGCGGAAGCTGCCTCTCTAAAGCTTCCTTACGCACCGAAGGCAGGTTCGGTTCCTCTTTGGGTAATACCCACTGGTAGATGAACCACCCGATAATCAGCGAACCGATGATGGTGAAGAAGATAATCACCAAAAACTGCACCATTGCACGAACCGACAGGTCGCGCTCTTCATAAGGCTGTTGTTGTATCTGCTTCAACTCTTCGGCATCGACCGGCTTAAGAATGTCCATGTGCCACCTCCGCAAGGCGCGGTTCGTTCTGCGGCAGCAGGCTGCGCTGGAGCAGGAAACCAAACATAAAGTAGAACCACAGTCCGCCAAAGGCAAGGAGCGCCGCGAAGTCATAGGGACTAATCGCCAGCGTCTTGCTGAACATCGGCTTAATCTCCCAGAAGATGTGAACCAGACGGATTGCCATCACCAACATCGTGCCTGCCAGCAGTTGGGAGGGGATTTTCTTCGTGCGCGGCGCCAAGAACAGGAAGAACGGTACAAAGAACTGGAACACCACCAGCAGGTACGCCAGATACTGCCAACCGCCATTGTTGCGTAGCAGGTAGAACTGGGTGAACTCGTACAGGTTGCCCGAGTAAGTAATCAGTAACTGGGAGAACGAGACATACGACCAGAACACGGTGAGCGTGAACAAGAGGTTGCCCCAGTCGCGCCGATAGTCCATATAAGTAATCTTGCCCGCATAGGGGGATAGGTCGCGCCAACGCAACACCATATAGACCGCCAGGGCTAAGGCGTTGTAGCCGAAGCTCACGACCATAATCACGGCGTACATCGTGGAGAACCAGTGCGGCTGGAGCGACTGACCGTAATCCACCATCGCAATCGTCAACAAGAGCATGTAGGCAACAATCCCGCCCGCAGCAGGACCCGAGCGCCCGCGTGAAATCGCTTCTGCCTCCAGTGGGTCTTTCGCGTTATCCTGCGCCACTGACGACTTCCATAAGTAGTTCGCCAACCACGAAAAGGCAATCAGATAGATGACATAGCGCACATAGAAGAAAATAGGTAATCCCTCGTAAGTGGATGGGAAGAAGAAGAACGGCGCTTTGCCCTGCAAGACAGGGTCGGTCGCGACCACATCTTTATGCGTCCACTCGTACACCGGGTACATCCCGAACAGCAGGACGGGCAAATAGGCAAGCATCACGAACGGGATGGTGCGCGCGCCCGACTCAAAAATCCGAATCAGGGGCAGTCCCCACTTGCCACGCACAGCGTGAATCAGCAGGCTCATGCCCAAGCAACCAAATGCCATCCCGAACCAATAGAAGAAGCCCAGATGGTAGGCTTGGAACGCCGTCTTCGAGTCGGTCGCTAATCCGATTCCAAGCCCGACCAGTCCCAGCACCAGCGCACCGACCGCCATAGAGCGCCCGCGCTGGATACGCTCCTTCACCTGCTGTTCCGAAGTCGTTGTCGTTGCCATCGTTTCTCTCCCTCACGGTTTGAGTGCCTGCTGTTGCGTAGTGGCAGGCACATCCGCCATATCCAGTCCACTCATGCGTGCGTTCTCTTGTAGCACACGAATGTAAGCCGCCACCGCCCACAAATCCTCTGTAGTCATGCGGGTGCCATAGCCATACATGATGCCGAACCCGTTCTTGCCTACCGCGTAGTAGTAGCCCAACGGCATATTCTGCACACGCTGGCTAATCAACGACGACGGCATTCGGGGCCACTGACCGCGCAGGGCAATCATCCCCCTGCCATCGCCTGCCCGTCCATGACAGGGCGAACAGAAGGAGTTGTATTGCTGTTCACCGCGCGCTAAGAACTCACGGGTGAGCTGGAGCGGTTTCGGCAGATAGTCTATCTGATTGCCCTGAGCGTCCTTGCCTGTCAGCAAGGGGTCGTTCGGGTCTTGAAGGCGCCCGCGCGCAATCGTGTTGGGTGGCATCGGGCGTGAGCCATCGCCATACACTTTGCCGTCAAACCCTACAACAGGCGATGTCAGGGCATAGAACTCGCTGTTGGACTGCGCCTCTACCTTCTGCTGAACCCACATGTCGGTTCGGCAGCCGGTCAAACCCAGCATCAACAGCGCAGAACCGCAGAACGCAACCAAACCGTTTCGTCGCATCACTCAGGCACCTCGCTTATGCTAATCGGGTTGAGCGATTTCAGGAACTCTTGCACCCTGTTCGGCTCAAAGTTCGGGTCATCCGCCTCAATACATAGGAAGAAGCGGTCGGTGCTGGCACGCTCAAACTGGGGCACATTAAAGACGGGATGGTACGGGCGCGGTAGCCCATTGTAAGCGAGCATTCCCAAACCGCCGGTGAACGCAGCGAACAGCACCATGCCCTCAAAAGTAATCGGGATGAAATAGGGCCAGCTCAGCAGGTCACGACCGCCGATGTTGAGCGGATAGTCTACCATGCTGGTGTAGACCTGCAGGCTAAACAGCGCAATCGCGCCGAACAGCCCCGCAAAGAAAAAGGTCCACGGCACTTTGTAGTCTTCTACGCCCATCGCATCGGTCAACCCATGCACGGGGAACGGTGTATAGCAGTCGTACTTTTTGTAGCCTGCCTCGCGAGCACGCTTCGCCGCCTCTATAATCTCGTCGGGCGTAGCGAACTCCGCCATAATCCCGTGCAGTTTCGGAGTCGTCTCGACATGAGCCATTACTGACCACCTCCTCGCGGCGCAGGGGCAGGAGCGGGCGCGTGCGAACCGGTATGCCCATTCCCGCCGTGCCCACCGTGATAGAGCCGATGCCAGAGGTCTTTCAGCTCCGCCATCGCCAGCATCGGGATAAACCGAGCGAACAGGAACATCATCATCAAGAAGAAGCCGATAGAACCGATGAACATCGTCCAGTCGGCGGTCTTGGGCACATATTGACCCCAAGCGGAAGTCAAGAAGTCGCGGTGCAAGCTAATCGCGATAATCACGAACCGCTCAAACCACATGCCGATGTTGATGATGATGGACAGGATGAACAGCACGACGAGGTTCTGGCGCATCTTCGGGAACCATAGGATCTGCGGGATGACCCCGTTACACAACAGGAGTGCCCAGAAGGTCATCCAGTAGGGTCCGGTGAAGCGGTTGACCACCAGGAACTGCTCGAACTGGTTCGCGCTGTACCACCCGAAGAACATCTCACACAGGTAGCCGTAAAACACGATAAGCCCTGTCGCCAGCATCACCTTCGCCATCATATCGATATGCTTCATCGTGATGTATTCGCGCAGGGCAGGATAGAGAATCCTGAACGGAATGACCAGCGTCAGCACCATCGCGAAGCCCGAGAAGATGGCGCCCGCCACGAAGTAGGGCGGGAAGATGGTGACATGCCAGCCGGGCACGATGGAAATCGCAAAGTCGAACGACACGATGGAGTGCACCGACAGCACGAGCGGGGTGGATAGCCCTGCCAAGAGCAGATATGCCTGCTCATAGCGGAGCCAGTGGAGCGCCGACCCGCGCCAGCCCCAAGAAAAAATCCCATGAATGAATTTGGCAATCTTACTCTTGGCACGGTCGCGCATCGTCGCCAAGTCAGGGATTAGCCCGATGTACCAGAACAACAGCGACACCGAGAAGTAGGTCGACACCGCGAACACATCCCACTCCAGCGGGCTACGGAACTGGGGCCACATCGCAAGCCAGTTCGGGATTGGGAACAGCCAGTAAGCGACCCATGGGCGTCCCGTGTGGAGGAGCGGATAGAGTCCTGCGCACATCACGGCGAAGATGGTCATCGCCTCCGCGAAGCGGTTGATGGACATACGCCAGCCCTGCCGCAGGAGGAGCAAAATCGCCGAAATCAGGGTGCCAGCGTGTCCGATACCAATCCACCAGACGAAGTTGATAATGTCAAAGCCCCAGCCGACCGGCTGGTTCACACCCCAGATACCGATACCGATTGCCAGCAAAGCGACGATGGTGGTGACCATCATGAGCGCGCCCGCCGCACCAAGCCCAAACCACAAAAACCAGGCGCGGGGATGAGGACGCTCCGCTATACTTGCAATCTGTTCGGTAATCCGAGCGTCGGTCTGCTGCCCTTCGAATAAGGGCGGTTCCTGCAATCGTGTCTTAATGGCTTCCTGCATGGTCTGCCTCCGCTCCAGTCAGTTCAGGATTGGGATTGTCTATCTTAGCGAGGTAAGTCGTTCGCGGGCGAGCGTTCAGTTCACCCAGCATTGCGAAGTTGTGCGGCTCATCGCGCAGTTGGCGCACTTTGCTGTTCGGGTCGTTCAGGTCGCCGAACACAATCGCTTGGGTCGGACACGCCTGCTGGCAGGCGGTGATAATCTCGCCATCACGGATGCGCCGATTCTCGCGCTTGGCAGCGATACGCGCTTTACTAATCCGCTGGACGCAGTAGGTACATTTCTCCATCACACCGCGCCCACGCACCGTCACATCGGGGTTCTGCAACAGGTGGAGTACGGGCGACTTCATATAGGTGTAGCGGTAGAAGTTGAACCGCCGCACCTTGTAAGGACAGTTGTTCGAGCAGTAGCGTGTGCCCACACAGCGGTTGTAGACCATCACATTGAGTCCCTCGTGGTCGTGGACGGTCGCCGCAACGGGACACACGAGCTCACACGGCGCCAGCTCACAGTGCATACAAGGCACGGGCGTCTGATAGACCTTCGGGTTCTCAGGAGAACCTTTGAAGTAGCGGTCGATGCGGAGCCAGAGCATCTCGCGACGGCGCATCACCTGTTGCTTGCCCACGACAGGGATGTTATTCTCAGCCTGGCATGCCGTCACACAGGCGCTACAACCTGTACAGAGCGTCGGGTCTATCACCATGCCCCAAGCGTAGCGGTGATTGTCCGGATTCTCATAGCTATCATATTGCCATCGATCCGGATACATACTGGGATGTTCATGTTCGTAGCCCTTGCGGTGGGGCTTATCTTTGAGCTCGGGGTCTTTCTTGAACTCTTCCAGCAGCGCCGTGAGCAGGATAGGACGATGCTGGGTGCTGTCCATCGTGTCGGGCTTGCGGGTGTCGATGAGGTGGTGTTCTTCCGTGCGCGCCACGGGGTATGTCTGGCGGGTCGGCACGACCTCAGCCCCACGCCCAAACCACGGCGTGTCGGTGGTGCGGAGCGTGTAGGCGTTGAAACCGGTACCCGAGCCTTTCTCCCCAGCACGGGTGCGCCCATAGCCCAAGTGAATGGTCACCGCATCGTCCACATGTCCCGGAATGGGA